>JASLDZ010000484.1 GCA_030151985.1 Caulobacteraceae bacterium
CAGGGGCCGCCGATGCAGCTGGTCTACACCATGATCGCCGACGCCTTCGGCCTGCCGCACGAGCAGCTCCACACCATCGCCACCCTGACGCACGGGCGCGACGTCTTCCTGGAGATCGACCAGTACCCGCCCGGCGCGACGCCGCGCCCGCGCCATCCGGGCGAGCTGCCGCCCGGGATCGCCCTCTGCACGATGCTGCATCCCGACCTCGACGCGGTGTCCGCGGGCTGGCTGTCGCCTCCGGAGGCGCGCGAGGGGGCGCTCTACGGCGGCCGGCGCTCGGGCGTCGTGCGCGGCCCTGACGGCGTGCTCGTGGAACTCGTCGAGGCCTGAGCGGAAGGGCTCGGGCGGCGGGACAGCAGCGGCAGCAGGCCCCCGGCCTCCACCAGCCGGCGCGCGTGTTCGCCGAGGGGCGCGATCGGCAGGGCCCGGCCGGTCGTGACGTTGCGGACCCGGTCGTCGAGCCAATCGACCTCCAGCACGTCCCAGCGCGAGACCGCCTCCAGGACTCCGGGGCAGGCCACCTGCGGGAAGCCGGCGGCCAGCTCGCCCATGAGGTAGAGCGGAGCGAAGGAGTGGGCGATCACGCCCGCGATCCCGAGCGCCCGCATCGCGGCCATGGGCGGACCGTGGGGGTGGCCGTAGCCGAAGTTGCGGCCGCCGATCAGGAAGTCGCCCGGCTGCACCGCCGCCGCGAAGCCCGGGTCGAAGTCGCGCATCAGCGCCTTGGCGACCGCCGCCGGGTCATGGCTGCGCAGCGCCTCGAAACCGACGATGCGGTCCACGTCGAAGTTCGGCTCGGCGAAGATGAAGGCGGCGCGGCCCCGCAGCACCGGCGGCGTCATCTCAGAGGTACTCGCGCGGATCGACCAGCCGCCCCGCCACGGCGGCGGCGGCGGCGACGGCGGCGTTGCCGAGGTAGATGCGCGCCTCCGAACTCCCCATCCGGCCCGGGATGTTGAGCGTGCCGGTGGAGATCGCCGTCTGCCCGGCGTGCAGCGCGCCCACCGCGCCGTAGCAGTAGCTGCAGGTGGGCGAGGAGACGAAGGCGCCCGCCTCCGCCAGCGTGGCGAGCAGCCCCTCGCGGGCGGCCTGCACTATCACCTGGCGGCTGGACGGGACGACGTTCAGCACGAAGCCGGACTTCACCCGCCGGCCCGAGAGCACGGCGGCGGCGGCGCGCAGGTCCTCGATCCGGCCGGAGACGCAGGAGCCGATGTAGCCGACGTCCGCGGGCGTGCCGATCACCGCCTCCAGCGGCGTCACGGCGGCGGGGCTGGGCGGCGCGGCGAGCAGGAGCCCGACCTCGCCCAGATCGCACGCAAGGTCGGCGGCGAAGACCGCGTCGGGGTCGCTCTCGACGGGCTCGGGCGCGCGGCGAGCATGAGCGGAGGCGAAAGCCAGGGCGTCGGGGCGGGGCGCGACGAAGGCGGTGAGCGCGCCCGTGAACATGGCCAGGCCGCAGAGCGTCTGCAGGTCGTCGACCGAGAGCGCCTCCAGCCCCGGTCCCGCCAGCTCCAGCACCGCGCCGTTGGCGAAGTCGGCGCCGAAGCGGGCGATCAGGTGGTGCAGCACGTCCCGCGCCATCACGCCTGGCCGCCGCGTGCCGGCGAAGGTCACCCGCACCGTGGGCGGGACAACGAGGTGCACGCGTCCGCGGGCGAAGGCCTCGTAGAGGCCGGTGTGCACCCCGATCGCCAGGGCGCCGAACGCGCCGAGCTGGCTGACGTGGCCGTCGAAATGGACCGCGAAGGAGCCGGGCGAGGCGTAGCCCTGCTCGGAGGCGACGACGTGGCCGATCCCCTCGCCGTCGTGCACCGCCACGCCCTGCGCCTGGCACCAGCGCCGGATCTCGCCGACCCGCGCCTCCAGCTTGATGTCGGTGACCGGGATGTTGTGGTCGAGGAAGAGGGCGAAGCGGGCGGGATCGTCCAGCCGCTCCAGCCCGAAGTCGTCGTGCACCATGCGGTGGAAGCGGGCGAACCCGCCGAACACGTAGGCGAGCACGAAGTCGGGCCGGGCGTCGACCTCCTCGCCGGCGCGCACGCCCGGACGCCCGCTGACGCGCGCCAGGATCTTCTCGGCGGCCGTGAAGCCCGCGCTCACGCCGCCCGGCCCTGTGGCCCCCGCACCAGCCGCCCGGGCAGCGCGCCGGTCGCCTCGCCATCGCGGTAGGTGACGACGCCCGAGACCACCGTGGCGTCGTAGCCGCGGGCGCGCTGCAGGAGGCGGCGGCCGCCGGCGGGGAGGTCGGCCACCACTTCGGGCGGCTCCAGCGCCAGCCGGTCGAGGTCGATGACGTTCAGGTCGGCCTTTAGCCCCGTCGCGATCCGGCCGCGGTCGCGCAGGCCCACGGCGGCGGCGGTCTCGGCCGTCTGAATCCGCACCAGCCGCCCGATCGGAAAGCGGCCGCTCGCCCGGTCACGCCCCCAGAGCGACAGCAGGTAGGTGGGGAAGCTGCCGTCGGAGATCATGCCCACGTGCGCGCCCCCGTCGCTGAGGCCGATGACGGTGTGGGGGCTGTCCATCATCTCCCGGCACGGCTCCAGGTCGCCGTCGGCGTAGTTGGAGAAGGGGGCGAACAGGAAGGCGCGGCCCTCGTCCTCCAGCATCAGGTCGAGCGCGGCCTCCAGCGGCGCGATCCCTCGCGCGGCGGCGAGGGCGGCGACGGAGCGCTCGGGCGGCGGCTCGTAGTCCGGCGGGTCGCCCAGCGGGAACACGCGGTCGAAGCGGCTGAAGCGCGCGACGACCGCCGCCGCCGGGCCAGTGGGCGTCTCCGCCAGCAGGGCCGCCCGCACCTCGGAGTCGCGCAGGCGGGCGACCTTCTCCGCCAGCGGCAGGCGCGCCAGGGCGCGGTAGCCCGCGTGGGCCGAGAAGGGGTTCAGGCTGGTCTGCAGGCCGAGCAGGGTGCCGATCGGGCGGGGCGCCACCTGCCCCCGCAAGGGCAGCCCTTCCTCCGCGGCGCCCTCCACGAGCGACAGCAGGGTGCGCCAGGCGGTCGGGTCGTTGTGCACCTGGGCCAGGGAGAGCGAGGTGGGGAGCCCCGTCTCCGTCACCAGCCGCCGCACCATGGCGAACTCCTGCTCCGGCCCGGGCGAGTCGAAGTCGGAGATCAGCTGGAACACGCCCGAACCCGCGTCCACCAGCCCCAGCAGGATCTCCCGCAGCTCGGCCTCGGCGGCGCGGAGCGAGGGCGTGGGGTCGCCGCGCTTGGTGCGGTGGTTCAGCGTGCGCGACGTGGTGAAGCCGAGCGCACCGGCGCGCATCGCCTCGGCCGCGAGAGAGCGCATCCGCACCCGGTCGTCAGGCTCGGCGGGTTCCAGGTTCGCGCCGCGCTCGCCCATGACGAAGATGCGCAGCGCCGCGTGGGGCAGCTGGGCGGCGAAGTCGATGTCGTGCGCGCGCGTCTCCAGCGCGTCGAGGAACTGCGGGAAGCTCTCCCAGGTCCAGGGCAGGCCCTCGTGCAGGGCGGCGCCGGGGATGTCCTCGATGCCCTCCATCACCTCGACCAGGCGGTCGCGGTCGGCGGGGCGGACGGGGGCGAAGCCGACGCCGCAGTTGCCCATCACCGCGGTGGTCACCCCGTGCCAGCTCGAGGGGGCGAGCTGGGCGTCCCACGTCGCCTGCCCGTCATAGTGGGTGTGGATGTCCACGAAGCCCGGCGTGACCAGCCGGCCCCGCGCGTCGATCTCCTCGGCGCCTCGACCGAGCGAGGGGCCGACCGCGGCGATGCGGCCGTCGCGCACGCCCACGTCGGCGGCGCGGGGCTCGGCGCCGGAGCCGTCGGCGACTTCGCCGCCGCGGATCACGAGGTCGAACTCAGCCATGCGCCGCCTCCGTCTCCCGCGCCGCGGCCCAGGCGCGGGTCTTGTCGAGCGCGCGCTTGACCCAGCGCATCCGCCGCTCCGCCTCGTCGGCGAACTCGGTTTCGGTGAAGATGTAGAAGTCGCCCGTGAGGATCGCGTCACGCACGAGTTCACCCACCACGTCGGGGTCGAGGCCGGCGGCGATGCGCGTCTCCAGCATGCGGAAGAAGTCGGCGGCGGGGCCCTCGAAGCCGTCCCGCATCAGCCACGCCTGACGCTGCGGCAGGTCGCCGGGGGCGTTGCGGGCGCTGTCGGCGATGCGCGAGCGCACGAAGCCCGGGCACAGGACCGAGACGCCGATCCCCGCCGGCGCCAGCTCCTCGCGCAGGCTCTGCGAAAGGCCCACGACCGCGAACTTGGTGGCCACGTACTGGCCGTGGTTGGCCCCGCCGATCAGGCCGCCGATCGAGGCGGTGTTGACGATGTGCCCGCCGCCTGAGCGCTCAAGGATCGGCGCGAAGGCGCGCACGCCGCGCACCACGCCCATCAGGTTCACGTCGAGCACCCAGCGCCAGCCTGCGTCGGACCAGGACTCCACCGGCCCCTCCAGCCCGACGCCCGCGTTGTTGCAGAGCACGTGCGCCGCGCCGAAGCGCGCTACCGTCCGCTCCGCCAGCCGCTCGACCGAGGCGGTGTCGGCGACGTCTACCTCCACCGCCAGCACGTCGACGCCCTGGCCCCGCAGCTCGGCCTCCGCGGCGGCGAGCGCCGGCGCCTCAATGTCGGCGATCACCAGCCGGGCGCCCGCCGCGCCCAGCGCCCGCGCCATGCCCAGGCCGATGCCGCTCGCGCCGCCCGTGACGACCGCCACCCGATCCTTCAGCGTCTCCACCGTCCACCTCGCAAAGCCCCGCCGAGTGAAGGCTCCGCGTCTCCAGCCGGGAAGGACGCAGAGGCTCGTTCGGCGGCGGACTCTTCCGCTCAGCCCGCCGTCAGTGCGCGCCCTGCATGCGGTCGCCGCGCAGCGAGCGGCGCACGTCCGAGGGCGGGCCGCCGAACCAGGCGCGGCAGGCGCGGCGGAAGCAGCGGGAGTCGGACATGCCGAGCTCGGCGGCGATGTCGTCCATCGGCTTGTCGCCCAGCAGCAGCACCTCGGCCGCGTCCCGCTTCAGGCCGACGACGATGTCGCGGAAGGAGGCGCCGCGTTCGGCAAGCCGGCGGCGCAGCGTCGGCGTGCTCGTCGCCAGGCGGCGGGCCACTTCGGGCTGGGTGCGGCAGCCCTCCAGCAGGCAGGCGCGCACCGCCCGCTCGATGTCCGTGGCGGCGGGATCGCGGGCGGCGCGCGACGCATCGAGCGCGTTCACCAGCTTGCCGTATTCGGCGAAGGCGGCGTCGTGCCAGCGGGCGAAGGCGTGGGTCTGGAAGGGCGCCTCGGCGTCGTGCCGCGCATAGACCACCGTGACCCCGTGGCCGCAGCGCTGCACGGGCAGGCCGATCACGTCGAGCAGGGAGCCGCCCAGCTCGCCCGCCGCCGCCGCGCTGCGCAGCCGCCAGGGCGTCAGCGGCCGCTCCAGGCCCCAGCGCATGGCGCAGTGCAGCGCGACCACCAGCGCCTCGGCGTAGATCTCGCGCCCCACGTCGGGGTCGCCCGCCAGCCCGACCGAGAGGGTGAGCCGGCCGTTGTGGGAGCTGACGGCCACCTCCAGGTCGGGGCGCAGGATGCGCGCGCCGGCCGCCATGCGCTGCAGCCCGTCGCCGAGCGAGGCGCCCTGCATCAGCGACGCGACCAGGAGCTCGAAGTTGCCGAGGGGCACGGGGGCGGGGGAGACGCCGTGCCCCTCGTCGCCGCTGAGCTCGACGTTGGCGTTCAGCACCTTCCAGGCGGTCAGGAAGCCCAGGCGCGTGTCCGGCCCCTTCGGTCCCGGCTCGCCCAGGGTGCGCAGGAGGCGGGCGGCGCGCCTCGCGCCGACCAGCGTTTCGACGTAGCGCAGGGAGACGCCAGACGGCGGGTCAGAGAAGGGCGGCGACGGGGCGGTCATGGCGAGCGCCTGGGCGGGCGCCGCGCGGCGGGTCGCCCTGGGAGCCGCACTATCGCCCCGGTCCGCCGCGCCGTTCAACGCGACGATCCGTCCTCGTCGGCGGCGAGAAAGGCGGCCAGCTCGGCCATCGCCGCCTTGGCCTCGGGCAGGAGCGTCAGGAAGGCGTGCCAGACGTGCGGCAGGCCCGGCCAGACGCTGAGCGTCACGCGCGCCCCCGCCGCCGCCAGCCGCTCCGCCATCGCCTGCGAGTCCCACAGCAGGAACTCCGCGCCGCTCGCCTGCAGCAGCGTCGGCGGGAAGCGCGACAGCACCTCGGCATTCGTGCGCAGCGGGGAGACGCGGGGGTCCTCCGCTGTGGCGACGCCCTGCAGATAGAGCGCCATCGTGCCTTCCAGCCCTTCGGCGTCGGCCCCGTCGCCAGCGCCGCGCCCCCGCTCCGCCCGCCGGGCCCCGTCCAGCGCCGGGCATACCAGCGCCAGCCGGTCAGGCGAGGCGAGCCCGCGCGCCACGGCGTCGGCGCAGGCCGCAGCCGCCAGGTTGCCGCCGGCGGAGTCGCCCACCAGCGTCAAGCGCGCGGCGGGATCGGCGCCCGACGGACCGTGCGCCCGCGCCCAGGCCAGGACGGCGCAGGCGTCCTCGAAGGCGGCGGGGAACGGGTGCTCGGGGGCGAGGCGGTAGTCGACCAGCAGCACCGCGCAGCCGCTGCCGCGCGCCAGCTCGGCAGCCAGCGGTCGATGGCTCTCCAACCCTCCTGCGACCCAGGCGCCACCGTGCACGAAGACGATGCGCCTGCGCGTGTCCGCACCCGGCGCGACGACCCATTCGGCGCGCACCCCAGCCGCCTCGCACGGCGTGACCTCCACCCCGGTGATCGGCTCCCGCGGAGAGACGTCGCCGTAGCGGTCGACGAAGCGGCGCATGGTCGCCAGGGGATCGGCGTCTCCGACGCTATGGCCTCGCGCCAAATGGTCGAAGGCGAGCCGCAGGTCCGGTCGCGGGTCGAGCTCGGGAGCGGGCTTCAGCATGGCGGCGGAGTCGGGCATCGGGACCTCAGAAGCGGACGGCGGCGCCGACGCCGAAGTGCAGCGGCGCGATCAGGTTGACGAGGCGCACCGCGCCCAGCAGCGGCGACACCACCGCGAGGCTGCCGATCGCCCGCTCGTCCGTGGCGTTCTGCACATAGGCGAAGGCGCGCCAGCGGCCGCCCACGGGGCTCAGCTGCGCCGACAGGTCCACCGTGCCGTAGGCGCCCTGCTCGGCGTCCGGCGTGTTGAACTCGGTGAAGTAGACCTTGTCGCGCCAGGCGTAGTCGATCCGGCCGGAGACCTCGAAGCCCGAGACCGTGCGGGCGTATTCGGCGCCGAGCGTCGCCTGATAGCGGGCGGTCAGCGGCAGCCGGTTGCCCGACACGTCCACCGCCGCCAGCCCCCGGCGCACGTCGGGCGTCACGAAGTCGGTGTACTCGGCGTCGAGGTAGCTGAGGTTGGCGTTCAGGGTCAGGCCGCGCACCGGCTTGAGCAGCGCCTCCGCCTCCACGCCCTTGATCTCGGCGCGGGCGGCGTTGGACAGGATCGTGCTGATGGCGTCGATCTGCAGAACCTGCAGGTCGCGGTACTTGCTGTAGAAGGCCGCCAGGTTCAGCTGCGCCCGCCGCTCCCAGAACTGCGACTTCAACCCCAGCTCGACGTTGTCGACGATCTCGGGCTTCACCGGCGGAGTGAAGCCGCCCAGGTTGATCGCGCCCGACTTGAACCCGCGCGAGACGTTGCCGTAGGCGAGCACGTCCTGCGCCACGTCGTACTCCACCCCCGCCTTGCCCGACACGTTCGACCAGGTGTGGCTGGGGGAGTCGGTCACCGGCGGGGCGGCGAAGATCAGGAACTCGTCGGCGGACTTCCGGTCCGACGTGTAGCGCAGGCCGCCCAGGACGCGCAGGCGGGGCGTGATCGCGAAGTGCAGGTCG
>JASLDZ010000003.1 GCA_030151985.1 Caulobacteraceae bacterium
GCGCGGGTAGCGCCTAGCGGTCGAAGCCATGGGAGGCGGAGGTCCGGACGGCGTGGCGGGCGAAGCACGACGGCAGGCGGCGGGCGCGCACGGCGTCACCTCCTACGATGTGGCGCAGCGGGCGGGCGTGTCGCAGTCCGCGGTGTCGCGCACCTTCAAGGAGGGGGCGAGCGTCGCCCCGGCCACCCGCGCGCGCATCCTGAAGGCGGCCGACGAGCTCGGCTACGCGCCCAACGCCATCGCTCAGGGCTTGATCACCAAGCGGTCGAACCTGGTCGCCGTCCTCCTCTCGCACTCCACCAGCCTCTACTATCCCGAGGTGCTGGCCGCGCTGACGCAGAAGCTGAACGGCCACGGCATGCGCGTGCTGCTGTTCACCCTCCGCTCCGAGCACGACGTCGCCGCCACCCTGACGCAGGTCTGGCGCTACCGGGTGGACGGGGTGATCGCCGCCGCCAACCTGGACGCCGACGCCCTGGCGCAGTTCGAGCGGCGCGGCGTGCCGCTCGTGCTCTACAACCGAGGCGGCGACGGGGCCCACGCCTCCAGCGTCTCCTGCGACAGCTACGCCGGCGAGCAGATGCTGGTCGACCGGCTGGCGCAGGCGGGCTGCACCCGCTTCGGCGTCATCACCGGCCCGCCCGACAACTACGTCAGCCGCGAGCGCGAGCGGGGCGCCGTCGACCGGCTGCAGAAACTCGGCCTGCCCCACGCGGTGGTGGAGGGCGCCTACGACTACGCCAGCGGCGCCGCGGGCCTGCGCAAGCTGGTCTCCGCCATGCCGCAGGGGCTGGACGCGCTGGTCTGCGCCAGCGACCTCATGGCGATCGGCGCGATGGACTGCGCCCGGCACGAGCTCTCCCTGCGGGTGCCGGAGGATCTGTCGGTCGTGGGCTTCGACGGGGCCGGCCCCGCCGCCTGGGCCAGCTACGCCCTCACCACCGTTCGCCAGCCGGTCAGCCGCATGACCGAAGCGGCGATCGACATGCTGCGCGAGCGCATCGACCAGCCGGGGCTGAGCCCCGAACGCCGCGTCTTTCCGGGCGAGCTGATCGCCGGTCGCTCCTCGCGCCTCCACGGTTGAGCCTCCGACCGCGTTGCATTCGGATGCAGCCGCGCTAAGCTCGGCGGCATGACCCTTCCGCCGCGCGTGCGCCCGGGCCGCGCCGACGACGTCGACGCCCTCCTGGGCCTCGCCCGCGCCGGCGGCCACGGCCTGACCAACCTGCCCCCCGACCGCGCCGTGCTCCTGCGCAAGCTGGAGGCGGGCGAGCGCGCGCTGGCCGACCCTGTCGCCCGCGAGGAAGGCGCGCCCATCCTCCTGATCACCGAGGCGGAAGGGCGCATCGTCGGCACCGCGTGCATTTTCGCCCGCGTGGGCGCCGAGTGGCCGTTCTGCTCCTACCGGATCACCCGCCAGGCGCAGAAGAGCCACGCCATGCGCCGCGTCGTGCCCCAGCGCCTGCTCAACCTCGTGCACGACTTCGACGGCGAGGTGGAGGTCGGCGGCCTGTTCGTCGATCCCGCCGCGCGCGGCCATGCGGTGGGCGCGCTCACCGCCCGCAGCCGCTACCTCATCATCGCGCTCCACCGCGCCTGGTTTGGCCGGCGGGTGATGGCGGAGCTGCGCGGCTGGCAGGACGCGCAAGGCCGGTCCCCGGTGTGGGAGGCGATCGGCCGGCGCTTCTACGACATGGACTTCGAGGAGGCCGACCGCACCAATGCGGTGGAGGGCAACCAGTTCATCGCCGACCTCGGCCCCCGCTACCCGATCTACGTCTCGATGCTGCCGCAGGCCGCCCAGGAGGCGCTCGGCCGCCCGCACGACGACGGCCGCCGGGCGCTGGCGATGCTGAAGGAGGAGGGCTTCCGCGACGAGGGCTACGTCGACATCTTCGACGGCGGCCCCACCCTCTTCACCGACATCGACGATCTTCGCAGCGTGCGCGACGGCGTAGACCTGCCCGTGCGCACCGCGGCGCCGGGCGCCCCGCCCGGCGAACGCCGCCTCCTGGCCGCCGGCTCCGGCGAGGCCTTCCGCGCGGTCGCCGCCGAAGCGGCGACCGAGGACGGCGCGCTGCACCTGGACGAGGCGGCCATGGCCGCGCTGGAGGTCGCCCCCGGCGCCCGCGTCCGCGTGCTGCCCCCGGCCAGGTCCGCAACGGCCGCCTGACGCGCACGCGCCGTGCCTCGCCCGACCTTCGGCCGGGAGGGCGGGGAGGTGCTGCGGAGCGCCGGGCCTGCGCTCGGAGGGACCGTGGATATGCGGCGCCGATGACGAGTTTCGGCGCGAGGCGTAGCGCTCCGCGCGACGTTACCTCCGAGCCTGGCGGGGAAGGGATCGGCGGACGTGTATCCGTTAGCCCTGATCGCCGGTGAAGCCCGGAACGGCGGCAGGCGATCCACCGCCCGCCGGATCCCGCCCTTTCCAAGGCGGGCATGGACCCCCGCGGCTTCTCGCGCGTCGGGGGCGCCTTATCCCACGTCGCCGCGCAAAGCCCCAGGCCCGCTCGTCGTCGCCCCACGGCCGCATCGGGCTGCGGATCCAAGCGCCCTCCCCCTGCCGCGGGTTCGAGGGCATGATGCAGGGGTGGAAAAGGAGGGGGATAGACGGAAAATTATGCTCAGGTTGGCTGGGTGTGTCGCGCTACGAACTGACACAGGCTCAACTGCGGACAACCGGACGTTCGCAAAACGCCAGCTCCCCTACTTCAAAAGCTCGGTCAGCGCTATCTGCAACGGCACCTTCCCAGCCTCTGAAGCCGTTGCAGGCTCATGATGCGACTATGGGGCCGGACAGCATCTCCTCGACGTCGGGGTCAATCCTCGAGAGAACTTTGAGATCTCCGTCCTCGAGAGTAATAGATCCTCCCGCCGCCGCCGCGAGGGCGAAGCGCTTCCGCAGTTCGGCGCGCCAGAGCTCGGGCTTCCCGCCCCCCACGACGACGTCCTCAATGCGCGGCGGGCCGAAGCTCAGGTGTGCTGTGTGGCCTTCAACCCGCCACGCAGTGATCGGGAAATGCAGAACCGCCCCAAATGTCCACTCACCGATCGTTAGGATGTGGTGAGCCAAAAGGCACGTCGGAGGCTTTTCGATTCCGGCGAGATCGGAGAGGATCAACGACAAGCGCGCTTCGTTGAGATGGACAAACGCGTGCAGGCGCACTATCTCCTTCCAAGCGTTGCGGACCTCCCGCGCCGAGATCGTCAAACCTTCGGGCGGCCGCTGGCCGGTGACGGACATCAACAGCTCGGTTGCCATCAGAACTTGATCCGGAACGATCAGCGCGGGACCGTCCAAGATGGTCCCGTCCAATCCAAAGACCAGCTTGCCCTCGTACGACACCTGTAAATCAAGCGGCCCCGCCTTGGCCGCGACCCATATGCGTCCGGTCTGCATCAGCGCTGGCAGACTGTAACGTACCTGACCCTCGAACGTGATGCGCAGCGACCCTTGGTTCGTACCGGGCTGAAAGATCAGTTCAAGGCATCCCGCAACGATGCGGAGCTTCATCTGTTCTTGGGGCAGGCCCGGTATGCCGGGGAGGTAGGCCTGAGCGGATAGATGTTCGTCCAAGCCTCCCACCCCCCGAACGCGCAGGTCGCAGGGTCGCGGGTGAGATTGCATCCGAATCGATGTGGGCGGCCCGAAGGTAGGGGGAAGCAAGGGCGCGTCGATCGCAAACCGGCGCTGATTCAGGCTAATTCGAAGGATCGGCGCCTCAGCGGTCAATCCAATCTGGTGGTCGACCAGCGCTGGCAAATTTTCGACGTCAAACGACAGTGTGCCGTGGATCGCATCATCCTCGAAGCCGACGGTGTCGACGATCTCCTTCTTCTTTAGAAGATATCTTGAGCCGTGGGCGGCGATCACCTGTTCCATCCACGGTAGAAGTTCCGTGGAATGGTCGTCATCAGAGTTGAACGAAAGACTCAGAGTGAGTTTGGCGAGTTCCGCCGCACTATGGCACCCTGCTTCGCGTGCGCGTTTCAGAGTGCGTGCGATCTCGTCCTCCCAGAAGTGCCGCGCAAAAATGCGAACGGGCTCTGCGCCATCAGTCGCAAGGAAGAGCACCACAAAGCAGGGAGCAGGCTCCTTCGCGAAGCGCAGCGCGTTCGATAACTTCAAGGAGACGGTGGGCCGCCCTTTGTGCTTCGACTTGATCTGAACCCGCGCCGAGTGACCAATCGACTGCATGTCGCTGGTTAGACCCGGAACAGGGCTTTCCGGAAACTCCACGAGAAAATCCCATCCCGTTCGATCCTGCGCCGACGAGTTGCGCGTCACGCCCGCTTCAGAGCACAGCGTTGCGAACCGAGACTCTGCGACGTCTCCAAAGTCCTTGATCATCCTTGGCGTGTCCCGCTCGTTATCGCTTCTGAAGGCGCCGCCTAGAGAGCGCGACCCGTATCTAGGCGCTGGCCAGCGAGCCGCTATCGCCCTCTTCTGACGGACCGTCGACACCTCTCACAAAAGCCTGCCTGAGGTCGGCCACTCTGGACAGACAATCAGACGAGGTGCGCGGGCATGCGCGCGCCGGATCGCCTACGCAGCCGCGGGGAGATGTGCTGGACGTTTGCAGCCGGGAGGCAGACTTCCGGCAGAGCTGCCTAGCAGTCAAATTCTTTCGTCGGGCCAGCCCTGTCACGGTTCTCATCCCTATGCGGCTGTTTCCGACCGCTGCCAGCGCGTCAGATCATCGCCGCGGGGTCGCTCTCCGGATCGAGCCTCGCCATCGCCGCCCCTGAGCACCGATCGTGCGCCGCTGTGTCCTGGCGCACCTACGGCGACAGCGGCGCCTCGTAGGGGGCGCTGTCGCCGGCGAACGCCTTCACCTCGCCGCGGTCGGCCTTGGCGTAGAGGTCCTTGGCGTCGAGGGACCGGCACAGGTCCAGGGCGCGCTCGACCGGGAAAGCCGCGTCAGAACCCGGCCGCCGCCCGGAGCCCTGCGGCGCCCGCGCGCAGGAAGCCTTGGTCGGAGCCGAGGAGGAAGAGGCTCGCGCCCCGGTCGCGCCAGTGCGGGAGTTCGGTCGCGTCGCCCGTGAACAGGCCGACCGCCGCGCCCACGGCCAGGGCGCGGCGGGTGACGTCCTGGACCGCCGCCAACACCTCGGGCGCCTTGGGGTCGATCGCGCCGAGCGCTACGGTGAGGTCGATGCGGCCGACGAAGACGGCGTCGACGCCTTCCGCCGACGCGATCGCCTCGACGTGCGGGAGGGCGGCGGCGTCCTCCACCTGCACGATCACGCTGGTCTCGGCGGCGGCGCGGGCTAGGCCGTCGGCGATCGGGGGCGCGGTGAAGCCGGAGGCGCGGGTGGCGCCGGCGTAGCCCCGGCCGCCGGTGCGCCCGTCGGTCAGGTGGCGGGCGGCGCGGCCGACGTCGGCCGCCTGCGCGCCGGTCAGCACGTGCGGCACGAGCACCCCCGCGGCCCCGAGGTCCAGCGCGTTCAGCGTGTGGTGCGGCTCGGGCGAGGGGACGCGGACGATCGCGGGCAGGCCCCAGGCGCGGGCGGCCAGGATCGCGTGGTCCAGCGCCTGCCGGTCGAACGGCGCGTGCTCGGCGTCGAGACAGACGCAGTCCAGCGCGCCGGAACTCGCCACCGCCTCCACCACCGCCGGGTGGGGCGTCTTCACGAAGCAGCCGAGCAGCGGCTCGCGGGCGCGGAGCCGGGTGCGGAAGCGGGCGGCGGGGGAGTCGGCCAGGGTCACGCCGCCCTCCGCCACAGGCGCTCCGACGCGATCGCGGCGCCCTCGGCCAGCGCCTTCAGCTTGGCCCAGGCGATCTCGCCGTCCACCGCGCCGAAGCCGGCGAAGGTGCCGAAGCCGCAGTCCGTGCCCGCGATCACCCGCTCGCGGCCGACGAGGGCCGCGAACCGTTCGATCCGCTGCGCCACCAGCTGCGGGTGCTCGATGAAGTTGGTGGTGGAGTCGATCACGCCGGGGACGATCACGAGGTCGTCGTCGAGCGCGTGGTCCTCGAACCAGGTCCACTCGTGCGCGTGGCGGGGGTTGGCGGCCTCGAACAGGAG
>JASLDZ010000208.1 GCA_030151985.1 Caulobacteraceae bacterium
CTGGTCCTGGCCTTTTTGATCTTCGGAACCATCGGGCGCTTTAAAACTCTTAAACACCTCGTCGTAGCTTGATGTCGCCTTCAGGCCGTTCCCGTGCTCAATCACCAGCTTTCTAAGTAGATGATGAAACTTCGACTTGGCTACTTCATCGTCAAACTTGACAGCTAAATTGGTCCGTTCGAAGGTGATCCCGACCGAAGTCCTGTGGCCCGAAGACTGTAAGAATCGTACGGGAGGGTTAAACTCAACCGCAGGGTCGAGGAGGGCGTCTCGCTCCGCCTTAGTCCAAATAAGCTTCAGGGCCTCCAAGTAGAGTTGGTACTCAACTATGTAATCAACGATCTCCGACTTCGTGCGCCTGAAAATCGCTGATAAGGCGTCAACATCCTTTCCCAGCTTTAGCTCGTCGTAGACAGCTTTTCTGCTTCCAAGATATCCCCATCGATTTTTGTCCCCGACGCCAAAGTGAGAGTTTGCCATGATCGGTAGCATGGCGTCTCGGCTTGGAGCTAAGGTGCATTCAATCTCTAGTAGAGACTTTTTTGCCTCTTCGGATACTTTTGGTACCTTTGACTGAAACTCCTTTGGTGCCTTAAGGAGCCCGGCGAGCAGTTTGTACGTCGCGATTCGGGTGTTGCCCTCGATAACGACGTAACCGTCTCCTTCGGCCACTACGTAGGGGCGTTCAGCACCTCTATTGCGAGTTTCAGACGCAATCTTTCCGATAAAGTCGCCGAGTGCTTCGTGCCGAAAAAAGTACTCAACGATGGCGTCCTGACTGCCCAGCTTTTGCTGAGTCACAATCCTAGGATTGCGGTCGTCTAGCTCGATCAAATCTAATTTGAGGGTTTTATACTCAAAATCCTCGTACATCGCTCCCCCCGCGCAAAACGCTCATGGCGTCAAGCCGCTGGTGAGTCTCTTAGAGGTAGTCGGCCGACGCCTCAATCCGCGTCCATCTTAAGCGCGGCGATGAAGGCCTCCTGCGGGATCTCCACCTTGCCGAACTGGCGCATGCGCTTCTTGCCCTCCTTCTGCTTGTCCAGCAGCTTGCGCTTGCGGCTGGCGTCGCCGCCGTAGCATTTGGCGGTGACGTCCTTGCGGAGCGCGCGGACGGTCTCGCGGGCGATGATGCGGCCGCCGATCGCGGCCTGGACCGGGATCTGGAACATGTGGGGGGGGATCAGCTCCTTCATCTTCTCGACCATGCCGCGGCCGCGGGCCTCGGCGCGGGAGCGGTGGACGAGCATGGAGAGGGCGTCGACGGGTTCGGCGTTGACCAGCACGTTCATCTTCACGAGGTCGCCCTCGCGGTAGTCCTCGATGGCGTAGTCGAAGCTGGCGTAGCCCTTCGAGATGCTTTTAAGCCGGTCGTAGAAGTCGAACACCACCTCGTTCAGCGGCAGGTCGTAGACCACCATGGCGCGGGAGCCGACGTAGGAGAGCTCCTTCTGCACGCCGCGCCGGTCCTGGCAGAGCTTGATGACGCCGCCCAGGTAGTCGTCGGGGGTGAAGATGGTGGCCTTGATCCACGGCTCCTCGATGGCGGTGATCTTCATCGGGTCGGGCATGTCGGCGGGGTTGTGCAGGTCCATCTGCGACCCGTCGAGGAGCTTGAGCTTGTAGACCACGCTGGGGGCGGTCGCGATCAGGTCGAGGTCGAACTCGCGGGACAGGCGCTCCTGGATGATCTCCAGGTGCAGGAGGCCCAGGAACCCGCAGCGGAAGCCGAAGCCCAGCGCGGCGGAGGTCTCCATCTCGTAGGTGAAGCTGGCGTCGTTCAGGCGCAGGCGGCCGACGGCGGCTCTGAGGTCCTCGAAGTCGGCGGCGTCCACGGGGAAGAGGCCGCAGAACACCACCGGCTGCACCTCCTTGAAGCCGGCCAGCGGGGCGGAGGTGGGGCGGCGCTCGTCGGTGAGGGTGTCGCCGACGGCGGCGTCGGCCACCTCCTTGATGGCGGCGGTGATGAAGCCGATCTCGCCGGGGCCGAGGGACTCGACGTCGGTCGCCTTGGGCTTGAACACGCCCAGCTTCTCGACGCGGTAGCTGGCCTTCGTCTGCATGGTGGCGATCTGCTGGCCGACGCGCAGGCGGCCGTCGAACACGCGCACCAGGACGACGACGCCGAGGTAGGTGTCATACCAGGCATCCACGAGCAGCGCCTTGAGCGGGGCGTCCGGATCGCCCTTGGGCGCGGGGAGGCGGTGGACGATGGCCTCCAGCGTCTCGGGGATGCCGAGGCCGGTCTTGGCGCTGGCCAGGATCGCGTCGCTGGCGTCAATGCCTATGACGTCCTCGATCTGGGCCTTGACCCGCTCGACGTCGGCGGCGGGGAGGTCGACCTTGTTCAGCACGGGCACGATCTCGTGGTCGGCCTCGATCGCCTGGTAGACGTTGGCGAGCGTCTGCGCCTCCACCCCCTGGGAGGCGTCCACCACCAGGATCGAGCCCTCGCAGGCCTTGAGGCTGCGGCTGACCTCGTAGGCGAAGTCCACGTGGCCGGGGGTGTCGATCAGGTTCAGCACGTAGTCGAGCCCGTCCTGCGCCTTGTAGTCGAGCCGCACGGTCTGCGCCTTGATGGTGATCCCGCGCTCGCGCTCGATCTCCATGTTATCGAGCACCTGCGCGGTCATCTCCCGCGCCGTCAGCCCCCCCGTCGTCTGGATCAGCCGGTCTGAGAGCGTCGATTTGCCGTGGTCTATGTGCGCCACGATGGAGAAGTTGCGGATTCGGGACGGGTCGGTGGTCATCGCCCCGGCGTCTAGCACGGGGCCTCCGATCCTACACCCAGCCGCGGGACCGGGCGCCGAAGGTCGAGCGCTCCGGCAATCGTGGCGGCATTGCGGCGGCCCGCGACACGACGGAGGCCCGCTCCGCCATAATGAGGGCGAGGGGCGCGGGGAAACGGACGACTCGGGTCAGACACCCGCCCTGCACCGCCTCATCGTCCGGAACTCCGCCGCCATGCGTCACCTCCTCGTCACCGCCGCGGCGGCGCCGATCCTCCTGGCCGCGGCGAGCGCCACCGCGCAGGTGACGGTCTCGACCTCCACCGCGACGCCGCTGGCGACCTCCACCGCCAACGCCGGCGCGCCCGCCAACATCGACGTGGCCTCGGGCGGCTCCATCACGCCCACCACGGCGGCGCCCGCGATCACGCTGGACAGCGACAACACCGTCTCGGTGGAGGGGACGCTCAGCGCCAACAACGTCAACGGATCGACGGGGATCCTGGTGCTGGGCGGCCACACCGGCTCGGTCACGACCACCGGCGCGATCACCGAGAGCGAGGACTACGCGGCGACCGACTCGGCCAACTCCGACGGCATCGCCGAGGCGCCCTTCGCGCAGGGGGCCGGCCGCTACGGCCTGCGCCTGACGGGGACGAGCGCCTTCACGGGCGCGATCACGCTCGCGGGTCCGATCACGGTGAAGGGCAACGGCTCCTACGGCGTCTCGCTGGAGGCGCCGCTGGCGGGCGGTCTGACCGTCACGGGCGCGTTGTCGCTGACCGGCGACGGCGGGGCGGGCGTGCAGGAGACGGGCGGCGTGTCCGGCTCGGTGGTCCTGGGCTCCTCCATCGCCGTGGCGGGGCAGGGAACCCGGGCGGTGGTGGTGGGCGGCGACGTGGGGGGCGCGCTGCGTCTCGGGGGCGCCATCTCGGCGACCGGCTACGCCACCGCCACCCGCCAGGCCGACACCGCTCAGGCCAAGATCCAGGCCACCCCCGCCGACGTCGAGCAGGCGGGCGCGGCGGTGACCGTGGGCGCGAGCGTGGCGGGCGGCGTCTACCTCAGCGCGCCGCCGGCGGGCACCGTGGCGGGCACCACCGCCGACGTGGACGCGGACGGGGTGGCCGACGGGGCGGAGACGGCGGGGGCGATCTCGATCTTCGGCTCCGCGCCCGCCCTCCTGGTCGGCGCGTCGGGCAAGGCGATCACGCTCGGGAACTTCGGGACGGGAGCCAACGCCTACGGCCTGCTGCTGCGCGGAGCGGTCTCGGCCAGCGGGGTGCAGGACGGGGTCGCCGCCACGGCGATCCAGGTGGGCGCCGGCGACGGGACGGTGGACCTGACGGGCGGCGCGCGGATCACCGGCGCCGTCTCCGCCTCCACCTACGAGGCGGACGCCGTCGGCCTGCACCTGCTCGCGGGCGTCACCGCGCCCACCCTGGCGGTGGACGGGGCGCTGGGGGCGAGCGTGCTCGACTCGACGCTCATCACCACCCCGACGGCGGCCACGGCGACGGCGCTCCTGATCGACGCGGGCGCCCATGTCGGCTCGCTCCTGAACACCGGCACGATCAGCGCCAGCACCACGGGCGACATCATGGGCGCGGTGGCGGTGCGCGACCGCTCGGGCACGCTCTCCTACGTGCTGAACGAGGGGATCATCGGCACGGCGACGACGCCGGTCACCCCCGGCGCGGTGCCGACGGGCGGCCGCACGGCGCTGGACCTCTCGGCCAACACCACCGGCGTGACGCTGGTGCAGCAGCTCAACCCCAATCCTAACATCACCTACGGCTCGACGAGCGGCACGGCCGACACGGCGGTGACCACCGTCACCGCCGTCACCCCCGCCATCACCGGAAACGTGATCCTCGGGAACGGCGTCAACAGCGTCAGCCTCCTGGCGGGCTCGCTGCAGGGGGCGCTGGTGCTGGGGAACGGCGAGGGCTCCAGCCTGACGATCGACAATGGGGCGAGCCTGGTCGGCGCGGTGACCTACGGCGGCGGCTCGCTGGCGCTGAACGTCGCCAACGGCGTGCTGGACGACGCCAGCCCCACCGCGCTCCACCTCTCCAGCCTGAACGTCGGGGCGAGCGGCAAGGTCTACTTCACCGTCGACGGCGCGAACGGCCGGGCGACGCAGCTGATCGCCTCCGGCCCCGCCACCATCGCCGCCGGGGCGACCCTGGACGTGAGGCTCTCGAGCCTGCCGACGGCGGCGCAGTCGTATGTGGTGGTGAGCTCCCCGCAGCTGACCTACGGCGGCCCGGCGACCTTCGGGGCCGCCTCGTCCTCCTACCTGTTCAACGCCAACTTCGCGGCGGACGCGACGGCCGGCACGATCACGCTGGCCCTGTCGCGCAAGAACGCGGCCGACCTGGGGCTCACCACCTCCGAGTCCTCCTCGATCGACGGGGTGCTGGGCGGGCTGAAGGCCAACCCGAACCTCCTCGCGGCCACGCTGGCCCCCACCGACAAGGCGGGCTTCACCGCCGTCTACGACCAGCTCCTGCCCGACCACTCGGGCGCGATCTTCCTGGCGGCGCAGTCGGCGGCCGAAAGCATCGGAGCGGCCGCGACCGACCCTCGCGACACCGACATCGGCCCCGGCGCTTGGATCCAGGAGTTCGGCATCGGCCTGCAGCAGAACCGGGACGCGGCGGTGAAGTCCGAGGCTTCCGGCTTCGGCGTCGCCGCGGGCGCGGAGACGGGGGACGCAGGCTTCGGCCAGATCGGCGTCTCGGCCGCCTTCGCCAACGCCACGGCCGACGATCCGGACCTGTCGACCTCGAGCCAGGCTTCGTTCACCGAGCTCGAGGCGGGGCTCTACTGGCGCAAGGCTTACGGCGGACTGAAGCTGAGCGGGCGCCTGGGGGGCGGCTACCTGTTCGGCTACGACCGCCGCTATGTGACGATCGCCGCCACGGACGCCAACAGCGCCGTCTCCACCGCGAGCAAGGGCACCTGGAACGGCTGGACGCTCGACGGCCGGATCGCCGCCGCCTACCAGCTCGACCTCGGCCGCTGGTTCGTGCGCCCGCAGGTGGTGGGCGAATACTTCCGGCTCGACCAGGACGGCTACACCGAGAAGGGGGGCGGCGACGGGGTGGACCTGATCGTGGACAGCCGCTCGGGAGACGCCACCTCCGGCACGGCCAGCATCGTGTTCGGGGCGAGGTTCGGCCGCGACCTCGTGTGGCGGCCCTCGCTCGAGGTGGGCGCGAAGGACGTGTTCAGCGGCGACGCGGGCGTCACCAACGCGAAGTTCGCCTCGGGCGGCGACGGCTTCAGCCTGGTCTCCAACCCGATCACCGGCGTCGGCGGCGTGGCCAAGGCGGGGCTGAAGGTCGGCGGCGCGGGCTACGAGTTCTACGTCGACGCCACCGGCCAGGTGTTCGACAAGTACCGCGAGGGCCAGGCCAAGGTCGGCGTGCGGGTGCTGTTCTAGCGGCGCGCGGCCGGCCGAGCGGCTTCGCTCGCCAGCGGCGGCGGCGCGCCCTATCCTAGGACGATGCTCGCGTTCGCGGTTTATGCGCTGGTCACCGTCCTCGCCTTCCTGGGCATGGAGGCGTTCGCCTGGGCGATGCACCGCTACGTCATGCATTCCCGCTGGGGCTGGGGGTGGCACGCCAGCCACCACACCGAGCGCAACCGCGAGGGGGAGGGCGGCGGCTTCGAGCTGAACGACCTCTACGCCGTGGTCTTCGCCGCGCCGGCGATCCTGCTGTTCGCCATCGGCGCGGAGCCGGGGCTGCGCCCGGTTTGGTTCGCGGGGCTCGGCGTGACGCTCTACGGCGTGATGTATGCGGTGGTCCACGACGGGCTGGTGCACCAGCGCTGGCCCTTCCGCCTGCGGCCGAAGCGCGGCTACGCCAAGCGCCTCGTGCAGGCGCACCGGCTGCACCACGCCACCCACGGCCGCGACGGGGCGGTGAGCTTCGGCTTCCTCTACGCCCCCGACGTGCGGCGGCTGAAGGCGCGGCTGGCGGCCTCCGGCCAGCGGATCGGCGAGGCGTCATGACCCCGACCCGGCAGGCGTGGATCGGCCTGTCGCTGGCGGCGGCCATCGCCGCGGGCTTCCTGACGGTCCACGTGCTGGGCGTCTTCCTCGTGCGGCTGGACACGCCGATCGCTTGGGCGGGCGCGCCGCTCCTGATCGCCGTGCAGAGCTGGCTGGGCGCGGGGCTGTTCATCGTCGCGCACGACGCCATGCACGGCAGCCTGGCGCCCGGACGGAAGCGGCTGGAGGCGGCGGTCGGGCAGGCGGCGCTCGCGATCTACGCGGGCTTCCCCTATCGTCGGCTGGAGCAGGCGCACCACGCGCACCATCGCCACGCCGGCCGCGAAGGCGACCCCGACTTCCACGCGGCCGACCCCCAGGCCTTCTGGCCCTGGTACGGCGGCTTCATGCGCGAATACTTCGGGTGGACGCAGTTCTGGACGCTGGGGGCGGTGGGGACGGTCTACGTCTTCCTGCTGCACGCCAGCCCCGCCAACGTGCTCCTGTTCTGGGCCGTCCCGGCGCTCCTGTCGTCGCTGCAGCTCTTCACCTTCGGCACCTGGCTGCCGCACCGGCACGAGGCGCAAGGCCGCGCCTTCGCGGACCGGCACAACGCGCGCAGCCTGGAGTTCGGCTGGCTGGCGTCGCTCTTGGCCTGCTTCCACTTCGGCTACCATCTGGAGCACCACCTGGCGCCGGGAACGCCCTGGTGGCGGCTGCCGGCCTACCGCCGCGAACGCGTCCTGCGGGCGCGCCCCGAGGTCGCCTTCACCTCCCGTTAAGGCTGTCGACTTCAACCCTTCGGCGGGGGCTGAGGAGAACACGCGCATGTCCGCACTGGACCGCCGGACGCTGATCGCCGCCGGCCTCATGGGGGCGGCCACCCCCGCCCTCGCCCAGACCGGCGGGAACCGGACGGGCGACCCGCCGTCGCGCTTCGACGCCGACGGCAACCCCATCGACCGCGACGGCCGCCGCGACCCGTACGCTCGGGACGACCAGCCCGGGCCGCCCACGCCCAACGCCCAGCCGCTCTATCCCGCGGGCCAGCCCGCCGACACCTACGACCGCGGCGAGATCGTCAACGGCGCCTCCAACTTCCTGGGCGTGACCGCCGAGGCGGCGGGCGCGGCGGTGGAGCGGGTGTTCGCCAGCAAGGGCCGCCCCACCGGCTACGTCGCGGGCGAGGAGCTGTCGGCGGCTTTCGTTGGCGGCCTGCGCTATGGCAAGGGCCTGCTCTACATGAAGCGCCGCCCTCCGATGCGCGTCTACTGGCAGGGGCCGAGCGCGGGCTGGGACTTCGGGGCGAACGGCAGCCGATGCTTCACCCTCTGCTACAACCTGCAGTACCCGGACGCGATCTTCCGCCGTTTCCCGGGCGTGGAGGGGTCGGCCTACTTCATCGGCGGCGTCGGAGTGAACTACCAGCGCGCCGACGAGATCGACCTCGCGCCGATGCGCGCGGGCGTCGGCCTGCGGCTGGGCGCCAACGTCGGCTACCTGGCCTACAGCCGCCAGCGCAACTGGTTCCCCTTCTAGGCGAGCTTCGCTGTGGACCTGGGCGGGCGGGAGGGCCACATGGGGGCCCCGCCATGCTCGCGCCCGGTTTCACCCTTCTGCAGGTCACCCCCGCCCTCGACGCCGGTGGGGTGGAGCGCACGACGCTGGACGTCTCCAAGGCTGTGGTCGCCGCCGGCGGCCGCTCGCTCGTGGCCAGCCGCGGCGGCCGGCTGGAGCATGAACTGGCCGCGACCGGGGGCGAGCTGGTCCGCCTGCCGCTGGCCTCTCGCAACCCGCTCACCCTCCTCACCAACGCTGGACGGCTGCAGGAGGTGATGCGGCGAGAGCGCGTGTCGATCCTGCACGCCCGCTCCCGCGCGCCGGCCTGGTCGGCGCTGAAGGCGGCGCGGGACGAGGGGACGCCCTTCGTCACCACCTACGCCGGCGTCTACAACGCCAACTCCAAGCTGAAGCGGCGCTACAATTCGGTGATGGCGGCGGGCGACCTCGTGATCGCCAACTCCGACTTCACCCGACGCCACCTCCTGGCCGAGCACGAGGAGGTCGACGCCGCCCGCGTGGTGACCATCCCTCGCGGCGTCGACCTCGACTGGTTCAACCCCGAAGCGGTCGGCCCCGAGCGGGTCGCCCAGGCTCGCTCCGCCTTCAACCTCGCGCCCGACGATGCGCGCCCCGTCTACCTGCTGGCGGGCCGGCTGACGCGGTGGAAGGGCCAGGCCTTCATCCTCGACGCCTTCGCCGCGGCGCGGGCTCGCGGGCTGGACGCGGTGCTGGTGCTGGCGGGAGACGACCAGGGCCGCCTCGACTACCGCCGCGAACTCACCGAGAAGATCGCAGCCTCCGGGCTGGAGGACCACGTGCGGCTGGCGGGCCACGTCGCCGAGATGCCCGCCGCCTACATGGCCGCCGAGCTGGCGCTCGCCCCCTCGCTGGAGCCGGAGGCCTTCGGGCGAACGGCGGTCGAGCCGCAGGCCATGGGCCGCCCGGTGCTCGTCTCCGACCACGGCGCGCCCAGCGAGACCGTCGAGCAGGGCGTCACCGGCTGGCGCATCCCTCCCGGCGACCTCACCGCCTGGACCGAGGCGCTGCTGGCGGCGGCCGTGCTGACGCCCGAATCCCGCGCCCGCATGGGGGCGGCGGGCCGTGCGGCCGTGCGGGAGCGCTTCGGACTGGAGGCGATGACGCGCGCCACGCTGGCCGCCTACGCCGACCTGCTCGCCTCCCGCGACGCGGCACCGGACGTGGCCTGAGCGGCGTTGCGCATCCTGGTCATCAAGCTCGCCGCGCTGGGCGATGTCGTGCAGGCGACCGGCCCGATGCGCCGCATCCGCGCCGCCCACCCCGACGCCGAGATCGACCTCCTGACCACCCCGCCCTACGCCTCGCTGGCGGAGGCGCTGGGGGTGTTCGACCGCATCGACGCCGACGGCCGCCCGAGGGGCTGGTTCGCCCACCTGCGGCTGGCGGCCAGGCTGCGGGGGAGGGGCTACAACCGCGTCTACGACCTGCAGACCTCCGACCGCTCCAGCGCCTACCGCCTCATGTTCGCGCCGCGCTTTCCCGAGTGGTCGGGGATCGCCCCCGGCGCCTCGCACCCGCACGCCAATCCCCGGCGAGACGCCATGCACACCTTGGAACGCCAGGCCGAGCAGCTGCGCGACGCGGGGATCTGGCCGGACGCGCCCACCACGCCCGGCAGCGCGCCGGCACCCGACCTGTCAGGCCTGGGAGCGGGGATCGACCCCGCCGCCTTCGGCCTCGCGGCGCCCTACGCGCTCCTCGTGCCGGGCGCCTCCCCCCAGCGCCCCGGCAAGCGCTGGCCGGCCGCCGGATACGCCGCCCTGGCGGCCGCGCTGCACGCGCGAGGGCTGGCGGTGGGCGTGGTCGGCGGTCCGGCGGAAGGAGGCCTCGCCCGCGAAATCGCCTGCGCCATCGAGGTCGCGGACCTCACCGGCCGCACCGACTTCGCCCAGCTCGCGGGCCTGGGCGCCCGCGCGGCGTTGGTGGTGGGGAACGATACGGGCCCCACCCACCTCCTGGCCGCGACCGGCGCGCCCACGCTGGCGCTGTTCTCGGGCGAGTCCGATCCCGCCCTCTGCGCGCCGCGAGGACGGCGGGTCGCGGTGCTGCGGCGCGAGCGCCTGTCCGACCTCGATCCCGAAGCGGTGATCGGCGGGGCGATGGCGCTCCTCGACGCGGGAGACCTCGCGCCCGCGTCTTGATAGGCGACCCCGGCGTCGCGATATGCCATACTGCTCCGCCAAGGCCGTGTCGCCGCCTTGCGAGTCGCGTCCAGACACCCCCTTCAACGGCCTCAGGAGAGCCCGCCTATTCGCCGCCCCATGCAAGCGCCGCCCGTGAAAGACGGACCGCGCATGAACGAAGACATCCGCGTCCCCCGCGTCCTCCTCATCGACCAGAACGGCGAGAAGCAGGGCGTCATGCCGACCTCCGCCGCCATCGAGGCGGCCCAGGAAGCGGGGCTCGACCTGGTCGAGATCGTTCCCAACGCCGATCCGCCCGTCTGCAAGATCCTGGACTACGGCAAGTTCAAGTTCCAGGAGCAGAAGAAGAAGAACGAGGCGCGCAAGAAGCAGAAGGTGGTCGAGGTCAAGGAGATCAAGCTCCGGCCCAACATCGACACGCACGACTACGACGTGAAGGCCAAGGCCATGCACGGCTTCTTCGAGGAAGGCGACAAGGTGAAGGTCACCCTGCGCTTCCGCGGCCGCGAGCTGGCCCACCCGGAGCTCGGCATGAAGCTGCTCCAGCGGGTCAAGGCCGACTTCGAGCCGGTGGCCAAGGTCGAGTACGAGCCGCGCATGGAAGGCAAGCAGATGATCATGATCCTCGCGCCCCGCTGATCGGCGCGTCAGGTCCGCATCGGAGAAGCCCGGCCCTCGAGTCGGGCTTTTTCATGCGCGCTTGAGCCCCGCGCCCGCCTCCGCCACAGTCTCCTGAACGACGATAAGGGAGGATGCGGCATGGCCGGTCGGCTGGAAGGCAAGAAGGCGTTCATCACCGGCGGCGCGCAGGGGCTGGGCGAGGCCATGGCCCGCCGCTTCGCCGCCGAGGGCGCGAGGGTCTCCGTTTCCGACCTCCAGCACGACAAGGCGCAGGCCGTCGCCGAGGCCATCAACGCCGAGCACGGCGCGTCGACCGCGAGCGCCTACCGCCACGACGTCACCGACGAGGCGCAGTGGGTGGAGGTGCTGGGCCGGGCGAGCACGGCCATGGGCGGCCTGTCGATCCTGGTGAACAACGCCGGCATCTCGCTGGGCGGCGACATCGAGAGCCTCGACCTGGACGACTGGCGCAAGGTGATGAGCGTCAACGTCGACAGCGTCTTCCTGGGGGCCAAGCACGCCATCAAGATCATGGCCGACCACCAGCCGGGCTCGATCATCAACATCAGCTCGATCGCCGGCCTGATCGCGGCGCACAACTCGCCCGCCTACAACGCGTCCAAGGCGGCGGTCTGGCTCCTGTCCAAGGGGATCGGCCTGCACTGCGCCAAGAAGGGCTACGACATCCGCTCCAACACCATCCACCCGACCTTCATCGACACGCCCATCCTCGACCCCCTGCGCGAACGCATCGGCAAGGAGGAGGCGGAGGCCAAGCTGGCGCGGCAGGTGCCGCTGAAGCGGCTGGGCCGACCGGAGGAGATCGCCGCGGCGGCGCTGTACCTCGCCTCGGACGAGAGCCGCTTCGTCACCGCGTCGGAGCTGAAGCTCGACGGAGGGATTTCGGCGATGTGAGGGGGAGGGGAGACTTTCGCCTGCGGGCTCGCCCGTCGCCCCTTCCTCATTTCCTCTCTTTCTTCCTTCCTTCCTTCCTTCCTTCTTCGCTCTTCTTGTTTGCCCATTGCCCTGTGTTCGACCCTCCCGGATGGTCGAACTTGTTTAGGAGGGACGCCCCGCGTCCCGACGCCCTCTGGAGCGCCGTCGCGCGCAGGGCGGGTCAAGGCCTTAGAGCGGAGGCGAAGCCGGAGCGTGCCTTGACGCGTCCGAGCACGACGGCAGATCCACCACGCTGGGCAGAGGCGAGTCTCGCGCGCCTAGATCGGACAGCTGAGCGCCACCGCCCGCAGGCCGCGTCAAGGGACGCCTTCGGCTCTTCGCCCTTGACCCGCCCTCCGCGCGGCGGCTGACCGGAGGGGTCGGGACGCAGGGCGTCCTTGGAAGATCGACGAGCCTGCGGCGCGTCGAACACTGGGCTGGGGCTCAAGCGAAGAAGGAAGGCTGCCGCGCGCGGGGGCGGAGATTGCGCTTTGAACACCTCTCCCCTTGCGGGAGAGGGAGGGGCCCGGCGCGGAGCGACGGGAGGGTGAGGGGTCGCACCACGCTGGCGGCGCGGCGACGGGAGGGGCGGGCGCGACGGTCGGCGTCTGGAGCCGAGCGACGCCGCGCGTCGCACCCCTCACCCTCCCACGCCTTCGGCGCGGGCCCTTCCCTCTCCCGCAAGGGGAGAAGTGTGCGTCTTGAGCCCACGCCCCCGCGCGCCTACCTTGCCTATCGGCGGGTCTTGCTGGGGCTCTCGTCGGAGGCTTCACATCCCGGGGACCTTAATTCACTCGATTGGGAGCTGTCCCTGTTCCACCCCGTGGGGTGGTGCACACGGCGCCCACCTGGTTATCCAGGTCCGAGGGGATTGAACACGCCTCCACGGTCCTTCCTGGCGCCGCCACCCTCATCCCGATGAGCGACAAGGCCGAGCTCCGCGCGGCCCTGCGCGCGCGCCGCGCCGCTGCGTCGGGCCGCTCGGCCGCCGCCGCGAGGCGGCGCGCGCGCAGGGCCGCGCGGAGCTCGGCCTTGTCGCTCATCGGGCTGAGGGTGGCGGCGCCAGGAAGGACCGTGGAGGCGTGTTCAATCCCCTCGGAC
>JASLDZ010000041.1 GCA_030151985.1 Caulobacteraceae bacterium
TTCGGGTCCCAGTGCGACTTGTTGTTGGGCTCGTTCCAGATCTTGACGGCTTCGATCACGCGCGAGCTCCGGGCGGCCGGGCGGGGTAGACGGCGCCGGCGGGGGTCGGCCGCTCCGCGCGGCGGCACAGGAACACCTCGCGCTCCGGCTGCTCCAGGACCGTGAAGCCCGCGCTCCTCAGCATGGCCGCCGAGGCGGCGGCGTTCGGCGCCCACCAGTTGGTCCAGTCGCCGGCGTATCGGTGCTCGATGAAGTGCAGCTTCGGATACCCGGGATCGTCGAAGTGCGCGGCGTCGAAGAAGTCGTAGTCGGTCGCCACCTCGGCCGTCGCGTCGGAACCCCGCTGCAGGGACTGGAACAGCAGCAGCTCGTCGGCCGCGTGTTCCCAGATCAGGTCCAGCGCCAGCAGCGGATGGCGCAGGTGGTAAAGCACGCCCATGAAGATCACGAGGTCGAACCGCTCGCCCAGCGCCGCCAGGTCGTAGACGGAGAGGTTGCGGAACTCGATGTCGGCGCCGCGCACCTCGGCCGCCAGCCTGGCCTGCTCCAGGTAGCGGTCGTCGGAGTCGATCCCCAGCACGCGGGCGGCCCCTCGCCGCTTCATCTCCAGGCTGTAGAAGCCGGCGTTGCAGCCGATGTCGAGCACGCTCTTGCCCGTGAGGTCGGACGGCACGACGTGAGCGAACCGCTTCCACTTTTCGCCCGGATAGCCCCACAGGAAGTGGTCGGGCGCGGTGTGCACCCCGTCCAGGTCGAGGTCGTGGAACCAGGGGGCCAGCGCTTCGACTCGCGCCGCGATGACCGCTTGCGACAGGCCGCTCATGCCGGCTCCGGCTCGCCCGCGATGAACCGGCGGGTGCGCTCGCGCGCCTCGTCGTCAGTGAACTGCACGGGCGGCGATTTCATGAAGTAGCTGGATGGCCCGATCAGCGGCCCGCCCAGCTTGCGGTCCAGCCCCAGCTTCGCGCAGCGCACCGCGTCGATCACCACGCCCGCGCTGTTGGGGCTGTCCCATACCTCCAGCTTCAGCTCCACGTTCAGCGGCGCGCCGCCGAAGGTCGTGCCCTCCAGCCGGATGTGCGCCCACTTGCGGTCGCTGAGCCACGGCACGTAGTCGGACGGGCCGATGTGGATGTCGTCGGCGTCCAGCGGCACGTCGAGCTGGCTGGAGACGGCGCGGGTCTTGCTGATCTTCTTCGACTCCAGCCGCTCGCGCTCGAGCATGTTCTTGAAGTCGGTATTGCCGCCGAAGTTCAGCTGGTAGGTGCGGTCCAGCCGCACGCCCCGCTCGCGGAACAGGTTGGCGAGCATCCGGTGGACGATGGTGGCGCCCACCTGGCTCTTGATGTCGTCCCCCACGATCGGCAGCCCCCGCTCGGCGAACCGGCTCGCCCAGGCCTTGTCGCTCGCGATGAACACGGGAATGCAGTTGACGAAGGCGCACCCGGCCAGGAGCGCCTGTTCGGCGTAGAACTCCGTCGCCCGCTGCGAGCCGACCGGCAGGTAGGAGACCAGCACCTCCGCCCCCGACCGCTTCAGCGTCTCGGCCACGTCCACGTCCGGCGCGTCGGACTCCTCGATGTCGCCGACGAGGTACTTGCCCAGGCCATCCAGCGTCGGGCCGCGGTCGACCTTCACGCCCGTGGCGGGGACGCGGGCGAACTCCAGCGTGTTGTTGGGCGCAAGGCGGATGGCGTCGGCGACGTCGCGGCCGACCTTGCCGGCATGGACGTCGAAGGCGGCCGCCACCTCGACATCCCCTACGTGGTAGCCGCCGAGCTCCACATGCATCAGCCCTGGCGGAGGTTCGTTGGAGGCGGCCTCGGCGTAGTGGCTCAAGCCCTGGACCAGCGAGGAGGCGCAGTTGCCCACGCCCACCAGCCCCACCCGAACCTTGCTCCGCGCCATCTCGCCCGCCCCGCCCGCGCCGTCCCGGCAGCTTCTATGTTCCTCCAAAGCTCAGCATTGCCGTTGGTTCCGGCCACGCTGTGAAAGCATCATTTGAGAAGACTACTGCAACGCTTGGCGCTCAACATTTGATAGGGATGGAAGAAGCTGAGCCTTACACCATCTTCATCTGGAACTTAGATGCCCGCTGCAGGTTTGTTCCGCCTGAGCTGTGGAGCGATGTATGAGCCGAGCCGGTGTGGTCGTCGAGCCTGAAGGGCCCGGCACGTGGAGCGCGGGGTCGATCGTAACCCCGATCAGGCCGCCGTTTCCCGTTCATCGGGCGGAGCCGCTCTCCGGCTTGGAGGTGCGCTGATGGGGGAGACGGTCCTCATCACCGGCGGCGCCGGATTCATCGGCCGTCACCTGGCCCGCGCCCTGCTCCAGCGCGGCGACCGCGTCCGCGTGCTCGACAGCCTGATCGAGCAGGTCCATCCCACCCGCGTGCGTCCCGCCGAACTGGAGGCGGACGCCGAGCTGATTGTCGGCGACGTCCGCGACGAGGGGGCCGTGCTGAAGGCGCTGAAGGGCGTCGACAGCGTCGTCCACCTGGCCGCCGAAGTCGGCGTGGGCCAGAGCATGTACGCCATCGACCGATACACGTCGGTCAACGACTACGGCACCGCGGTGCTGTTC
>JASLDZ010000044.1 GCA_030151985.1 Caulobacteraceae bacterium
GCCTCGCCCTTCGAGCGGTCCTGCGCGTCCGTGTAGGTGTAGTTGGCCGTCACGCTCAGCCCAACGACCGGCTTCACCGCGCCCGAGACCTCCGCCCCGACCGCCCGCGCCTTGGTGGTGTTGAAGTAGTAGCCGAAGGGCCGGCTCGCGCAGATCGGCAGCCCCACGCAGTCGGCGAAGCCGATCAGGTTGGACGAGTCGCGCAGGAATCCTGTCACCTGCACGCTCGCCTTGCCGCCCCAGAACCGCTGCTCTACTCCGCCGTCGTAGCCGTTCGCCGTCTCGGGCCGCAGCGCCGTGTTCCCGTAGGGCGAATACAGCTGGTAGAGCGTCGGGGCCTTGAAGCCCTGGCCGAAGCTGGCGCGCATCACGGTCGCCCCGCCGTTCGGCGACTAGGCGGCCCAGGCCTGGCCCGTGACGTGGTCGCCGAACTGCTCATGGCTGTCGTATCGCACGCCCCCCGCCAGCGTCAGCCCGGGAACCACCTCGCCCTGCAGCCGGCCGTAGCCGCTGTCGATCGAGACGTGCACCTTCGACGGCGGCGTTCCCGGCGCGTCGAAGCCGGGCGAGGACGAGGTGAACGCCGACCGCTCGTGCTCGGCCCCGAAGGTGGCGTTCCAGCCCGGCGCGATCAGGAACTCGCCCTGGTACTCCGCGCGGGTGGAGACCCCGCGGAAGGAGGTGGTCTTGAACACCTCGCCGAAGCTGCCGTCGTAGTTGTCGCGCTGGGTGCCCGCGTACTGGAAGGCGACGCGGTTCCGCAGCCGCCCATCCAGCACGGCCGCGTTCAGGCCGGCGTAGCCCACCGCCTCGCGCGTGCGGCCGAACTCGGCGTCGTCGGCCAGGCCGTAGTCAGGGGGACCTGAGAAGTCGAAGCCGTCGAACTTGGCCCGGGCGTCCACCCAGTAGCCGCGCAGGTCGGCGCTGACGTCGGGGGTGAAGGCGTAGGTCAGCCGACCGGCCAGCCCGGCGTTGCGGTAGCCGTCCCGCTCGCTGCCGCCCAGCCGCTCGTCGAAGGCCGAGACGCCGTCGGTGGTGTAGGCCTGGCCCGCCAGCCGGAAGGTCAGCGGCCCCTGCACGCCGCCCACCGCCGCCTTGGCGTAGCCCGTGCCGTAGCTCCCCGCCTCGAGCTGCGCGTCGCCCTCCAGCGCGCGGGTCGGTGCGGCGGTGACGACGTTCACGACGCCGCCGATCGCCTCGCTGCCGTAGAGCACCGACTGCGGCCCGCGCAGCACCTCCACCCGCGAGACGTCGCCGACCAGCAGGTCCGCGAAGTTGTAGCCGCCGCCGGTGGCCGACGGGTCGTTCAGCTTCACCCCGTCGACCAGCACCACCGTCTGGTCGCTCTCGGCCCCGCGGATGCGCAGCGAGGTGAGGCCGCCGGGCCCCCCGTTGCGCGTGACCTGCACGCCGGGCGTGCGCTGCAGGATGTCGGAGAGCGCCGTCTCCTGGTCGGCGCGCAGGTCGGGCGCGGTCAGCACGGTGACCGAGGCCCCGACGGTGTCGGCGGCCTGCGGCGTGCGGCCCGCGGAGACCACGACCTCGCTGACGGCGGTGGCCGCCCGATTACCGGCCGGGTCCGGTGGCGAGGCGACCGTCCAGACGGTCCCGGGACCGTCGATCGTGGCGCCCGGCGGCGCGGTCTGGGCCTGGGCGAAGGGAGCGGCCAGGAGGGCCGAGGCGGAGGTCCAGAGCAGGCGGCGCATCGCGCGGCGGTCCTTCAGCAGACACGTCGAACCGGGGTCCGCGACATGCGGCCCGGCGCGTGACGTCGCCGCTGTGAGCAACTAATTGCTCAATCCGCCCGGCACATCCCGACCGCGCAGAGGACGACCGCGCCGGGCAGGTCTCCTGGCTCGCGGGTCACAGCGCATCCCGTCGCCTTCCCAGAAACCCGAGGGCCTCCAGTGGCGCGTGACGGGCGCGCTCGCCGCTTACAGTTGCGGGAACAGCCGGGGCGTTCCACCCCGTTCCCTTTTCATCCCCCTCGCGGAGGAACCTGACGCCCCGCCGCTCTAGCGCAGCTTCACGCGGGTGAACAGCATGAAGCTGGTGGGCGAGGATCCGTAGGCGGGCGCGAGCGCCGACGGCAGGGCGTAGCCCGAGACCAGCCCGCCGAAGTCGGCCGCCGCCCAGCGCGTGACCGGCACGGTGTAGAAGTAGCCGAGGCTGAGCTTGGAGACGTTGAAGCTGAGGCCGTGCAGAGGACTGGCCTCGTCGTCGTCGAACAGCTCGTCCTTGTCGGCGTTCTCCAGACGCCCGAAGACGGTGTGGCGATCCAGGCTGGCCGCGCTGTCGAGCAGGAGGGCGTCCAGCGTGCGGCTCGAGCCCTGCGCCGACGGGGGCACGTTCACGTCGCGGCCCCAGGCGAAGGTGGTCTGCCAGTTCCCCCGGGCGTAGGCGCGGTTCCAGGTGACCGATGCGGTCGTGCGGCGCTGGTTCACCTCCGGCTCCAGCTGCTCGGGGCTCTTCAGCTCGCCGTAGGAGACCTGCATCACGAGGTCGCCCGTGGGCACCCAGCTCAGGCGCGTGGACCAGCTGTCGAAGCGCGGGTGGTCGAAGTCCCAGCGGTTCGGGTTCGGCTCGCGCCCAGTGAAGCGCGACCCCTCCACCTTGAACGGGCCGTGGACGATCCCCGCCGTCACCACGCCGAAGGTGATGTGGGTGGAGTCGAGCCAGTGGTGGCTCAGCGGCGCCTCCGGGTTCGCCATGCCGCTGAAGCGGTGCATGTAGGTGGCCGGCCCCAGCGCCGGCTCGCCCGGCCAGCCGACGTAGAGGAAGGCCGACGTGTCGCGCCCAAGCGGCCGGCTATACACGCCCGCCGCCTCCATCACCGCGTCGTGCGGGTGCTGGCGGTCGACCAGGGCGGTGACGCCGTTCGCGGTCTCTCCCGTCTGGAGCAGCAGCGGATAGCCCGACTTCCCCATCAGCGGGTCGGCGCTGACCATGCCGCGCAGCGTCAGCGTCCCGCCCGCCAGATCGCGCTGCGCCATGCCCATCAGCATGGACTCGACGAACGTCTTGGTGTCCCCCCGCGGCCCGCCCTGGTCGTTGTAGACCAGCGTCGCATAGCCGTGGAGCATGGTCGTCCAGCCGTCGAGCCGGCCGTGCAGGCCCTCCATGGGCGAGGAGTCGGGCTGCCACGCCGTGCCCGAAGCGTCGCGCGCCATCGGATAGGCGCCGAGCGCGCCGCGCATCGCCGCCATGCTCGCCATGTCGGCCATCGGGGCGGCGGCGGGGGCGGCGGCGGCGGGCATGGCCATGCCCCCCATGTCCTGCGCGGCGGCCGATCCCGCCGCCAGGACCGCGGCCGTCGCCAAGGCGGCGAGCCTCAATGCGGCGTCCCGGCGCGGACCACCGACAGGATGCGCACCGGCTTGGCCAGCCGCTGGCCCGCCGTGTAGGGGTCGGCTCCCCCGCTCGCGAGGGGGGCGTCGTGGATCGCGTCCACCACCGTCATGCCGGAGGCGACGCGGCCGAACACGGCGAATCCCTGCCCGTCGGGATTGCGCGCTCCGCCGTAGTCGAGCGCGGGGCTCTCGGCGGTGACGATGAAGAACTCGTCCGACGCCGTGCCGGGCGCGCCGCGGGCCATGGAGATCATGCCGCGATGGTGGCTGAGCCCCGTCTCCCGCGTGCTCTCGTGCGGCACGGGTGGCAGCGGCCCCTCGTCCCGGTCGAGGCCGCCCTGCACCACCGAGATGGCCGCGGGGTTGTGGTCGTTGGCCGGCGAGACGGACCGGTAGAAGCTCGCGCCCTTCCATAGCCCCCGGTCGACGTAGGCGAGGAAGTTGGCGACGGTCCTGGGCGCGCGGTCGGGGAAGAGTTCGAGCGTGATGGGGCCAAGCTCGGTGCTCATCAGCACGCGCACGGGCGCGGCGACCGCGGGCGTCGCCAACGCGAAGGCCAGAGCGAGGAGGGGGACGAGGCGGCGGAGCATGGCGCGAGCATACCGCAAGCCGGCGACGCCCGCGCGCCCAGCGGGGACGCCCTTCCACCTCCGGTCCTTCGTCCCTCCCTCTCGTTCGCTTCCTGCCTTAAGTCCCAGCCCAGTGTTCGACGCGCCGCAGGCAAGTCGAAATTCTTAGGGACGCCCTGCGTCCCGACCCTTCCGGTCGGCCGCCGCGCGCAGGACGGGTCAAGGGCGAAGAGCCGAAGGCGTCCCTTGACGCGGCCTGCGGGCGGTGGCGCTCCGCTGTCCGATCGGAGCGCGTGATCCTCGCCTATGCCCGAGCGTGGTGGACCTGCCGCCGTGGGGGGGCGCGGCAAAGCCCCCGCCCGCCGCGCCCGCGCGCTACCGCCCGGGACCCGGCCGCGCGCGCCCGCCCGTGTGATTGTGAGATAGGAAGAGACGGCGGGAGGGGAAGA
>JASLDZ010000054.1 GCA_030151985.1 Caulobacteraceae bacterium
GGGTGGACCGCATCCTGGCCGGCTCGTCCCGCCTCGTGCCAGGCGGCGGGCGGATCAACATCACCCTGCGACGCGCGCGGGCTTGAACCCGCGTCTGCCACCCGATCAGCCGACGCCGGTCGGACCGTCCAGCACCAGCCGCACCCGGCGAACGAGGTCGGCGCGGCGGTGGGGCTTGTCGATCAGCTCGAACTCGGCGCCGCCGGCGTCGTCGCGTTCCAGGGAGGCCTCGGCATAGCCCGTGGTCAGCAGCACCCGCAGCTTGGGCCGCCGCCGCTTGGCCTCGCGCGCCAGCACCACCCCGTTCATGCCGCCGGGCATGATCAGGTCGCTGAACAGCATGTCGATGTCGGAGCGGGCGGTCAGCGTCTCCAGCGCCTCACGGCCGTTCGCGGCGGTGACGACCTCGTAGCCCACGTCCTCCAGCATCGAGCGCGCCAGCTCCGCCAGCTCCGGCCGATCGTCGACGACCAGGATGGTCTCGTCGCCGCCCCGGTCCATGGCGCGGGGGCTGGCGGCGATGGCGGCGGCGCTCTCGCGGGTGACGGGGAAGAGGAGGCGCACGGTCGTGCCGCGGCCCACCTCGCTCTCGATCGTCGCGGTCCCCCCGCTCTGGCGGGCGAAGCCGTAGACGGAGGACAGGCCGAGCCCGGTGCCCTTGCCCTCCTCCTTGGTCGTGAAGAAGGGATCCATCACCCGCCCCAGCACCTCGGGCGGGATGCCGCTGCCGGTATCCTCGACCGACACCTCCACGTAGCGGCCCGGCGGAAGCGCGCCCGGCGTGTCGCCGCCGCCGTTCAAGGTTCGGTTGGTCGTCCGCAGCGTCACCGAGCCGCCGTCCGGCATGGCGTCGCGCGCGTTGATGACGAGGTTCAGCAGCGCCATCTCGGCCTGCACGGGATCGAGCCGGCAGTTCCACAGGTCGTCGCCCAGGACGGCTTCGAAATGGATCGCCGCGCCCAGGGTGCGCTGCGCCAGCTCGGCCATGCTCTCCGCCAGGGTGTTGAGGCTGAGCGCCCGCCCTTCCAGTCGCTGCTTGCGCGAGAAGGCCAGGAGCTGCTGGGTCAGCCGCGTCGCCCGCCCCGCCGCCTCGCTCACCGCCTACAGCTGGCGGGCCATGCGCTCCTCGCCCAGGCGCTCGGCCCGGGGGGTCAGGCTGTCCATGAAGCCGACGATCACCTGCAGGAGGTTGTTGAAGTCGTGCGCGATCCCGCCTGTGAGCTGGCCCAGCGCCTCCATCTTCTGGCTCTGGCGCAGCGCGTCTTCGGCGTCGCGGCGGCGCGACACGTCGAGCTGGCTGCCGAAGAAGTAGAGCAGCTTGCCCGTCCGGTCGAAAACCGGGCTGATGAACAGCGCGTTCCAGAAGGTGGAGCCGTTCTTACGGTAGTTGAGGATTTCGGCGGCGAACTCGCGCTTGCCGGCGATCGCCTCGCGCACCTCCTGCAGCACCGCCTGGTCGGTCTCCGGCCCTTGCAGGAAGCGGCAGTTGCGGCCGACGATCTCCTCGCGCGCGTAGCCCGTCATGTGGATGAAGGCGTTGTTGGCGAAGATGATCGGGTTGTCCGGCAGGTAGGGGTCGGTCACCGTCATCGGCATGCGGGTGGTCTCGACCGCCGCGAAGAAGATGTCGCTGTGGGGGTCGTCCACCCCGGTCTGGCCGCCGGGAGCCTTGATGCTGGGCGGCGGCCCGCCGGGCGGCAGTTCAGGCATGGGGTCGTTCAAGCGAAAGCTCGCGCAGGTTGCGGGTCAGGCCGTCTAGGCGGGGAGTTGCGGGGCGTAACGCCGAGCTTGGCGAAGGGATGCGTCAGGCCGCCAGCGCGACCTTGGCGAGTGCCCCCACGATCCGCTCCGCCGCCGCGAGGCGCTGCTCCGGCGTCTCGAACTCGCCCTTGACCACCACTTTGTGGTCGGGACGCACCTTCCACTCGGCCGCGCGCTTCTGGATGAAGGCGATCAGGCCGCCCGGGTTGGCGAAGTCCTCGCCGCGGAAGGCGACCACCGCGCCCTTGGGCCCGACGTCGATCTTCTCCACCCCTGCCTGGCGGCACAGGCCCTTGATGCCGACCACCTTGAGCAGCTGGTCCGCCTCCTGCGGCAGGGGGCCGAAGCGGTCGATCAGCTCGGCGGCGAGCGCCTCCCGGTCCTCCGGCTTCTCGGCTTCGGACAGGCGGCGGTAGATGGAGAGGCGCACGTTCAGGTCGGGCACGTAGTCCTCGGGGATGAGGACGGCGGCGCCGGCGTTGATCTGCGGCGACCAGGCCCGGGGGTCGGGGGCGTGCTTGCCCTCCCCGGCGCGGAGCTCGTTCACCGCGTCCTCCAGCATCTGCTGGTAGAGTTCGACGCCCACCTCGCGGATGTGGCCGGACTGCTCGTCGCCGAGCAGGTTGCCGCCGCCGCGGATGTCGAGGTCGTGGCTGGCGAGCTGGAAGCCGGCGCCCAGGCTGTCGAGGCTCTGCAGCACCTTCAGCCGCTTGTCGGCGGCTTCGGTCAGCACCCGCTCCGGGTGTGTGGTCAGGTAGGCGTAGGCGCGGGCCTTGGCCCGGCCGACCCGGCCGCGGATCTGGTAGAGCTGCGCCAGGCCGAACATGTCGGCGCGGTGCACGACCAGGGTGTTGGCGCTGGGGATATCGAGGCCCGATTCCACGATCGTGGTCGACAGCAGCACGTCGTACTGGCCGTCGTAGAAGGCGCCCATCACCTCCTCCAGCTGCGTCGGCGTCATCTGCCCGTGGCCGACGACGACCTTCACCTCGGGCACGGTGTCGCGCAGCATCCGCTCCAGGTCGGGCAGGTCCTTCAGCCGCGGCGCCACGTAGTAGGCCTGGCCGCCCCGGTACTTCTCGCGCAGCAGCGCCTCGCGAATGGTCACCGGATCG
>JASLDZ010000073.1 GCA_030151985.1 Caulobacteraceae bacterium
GCTGCGGGTCGGGGAATCGCGGCGAAGGGGCCTGCACGGTCCTATCTGACAGTCTTGCGAAGGCTGAGGCGAGCGTCCACCAACGTCAGGGATGATGGCGAACAGACCCTTCTGGGAGGTCAAGCGCCTCTCGCAGATGACGACGGTCGAGTGGGAGAGCCTGTGCGACGGCTGCGCCCGGTGCTGCCTCGTGCGCTTCGAGGACGAGGAGACGGGCGAGGTGATCCCCACCCGCGCCGCCTGCCGCCTGCTCGATTGCGACACCGGCCGCTGCCGCGACTACGCCAACAGGAAGCGCCACGTCCCCGATTGCATCAAGCTGACCGCCCGCAACGTGGCGGCGCTGACCTGGATGCCCTCGACCTGCGCCTACCGCCGCTTGCATGAGGGGAGGGGGCTGCCGGACTGGCACCCGCTCGTCACCGGCGATCCCGACAGCGCCCGCAAGGCCGGCGTCACCGTCGCGGGGCAGGTTTTCAGCGAGACGATCCTGAAGCAGGTGGAGGACGCCATCGACTTCGAGGCGCCCGAGCTGATGGCCGACCCTTCCCACCGCTGAGGCGCCGTGCGCGTTCGCTGAACCTGCTCGCGGAACACTGGGCACCGCGCGGCCGGTTGGGGGGCGTCGGCACGCCGCCGGCGTCACCCGAGGTCACCGATGCCCGCCCGCTTCACCACCCTCAACAACGCGCTCGAAAAGGGGCTCGACAGCGTCAAGCCCGACGCCGCCGTCAAGCAGATCGAGTACTGGGAGAACGAGCTGAAGGATGTGGACGTCTCGGGCGTGAAGGGCCTGCTCCACGATCTCGAGTCGCTGAAGAAGAAGCTGCAGGCCGACGAGATCGACGGCCCGGCCATCCAGAAGCTGGTGCAGAAGCTGGGCGGCGAGACGGGCCGCATCGCCGGCCGCGTCGACGGCCCCGCCGCCGACAAGCTGAAGGAGGTCGGCGAGAAGCTGGAGGCGGCCTGAGGCGCGCGCGGCCGGGGCGGCGTCGCCCGCCCCCGGCCGCCGCCCCCGTCGCCCGATCGCGTCAGGCGATCGCGAGGTTGGGGTTCACCTGCTTGGAGGTGAAGATCTCCGTGAGCACCGGCTTCTTGCTGACGATGACGCGCTTCAACAGCCCCTTCACCAACGGATCGGTGGAGTCGAAGTCGTAGCCGGTGTCCTCCAGGTAGCTGAGCGACCAGGATTTCAGCTTCTCGATATAGCTCACGCCCTGGTCGAACTTGGCCTGGGTGATGGACACCTTCTGCGTGCCGTCGGTGAACATCGTCAGGTACGCCATCTTGTCCCCGGTGATGCCGCTGTTGACGGCCAGCGCCGACAGGCAGGGCAGGGCATAGGCCGCCTTGCTGTACCACTCGGTGAAGTCGGGCGCGCTCTCGTAGATGGTGTCCTTGGCGTCCCATTTCTTCTTGCAGTCGGCGAAGAAGGTGCGCATGCCCGAGGTCTCCCACAGGCGGTAGATCACCTTGGCGATCAGCTCGCAGCCGGTGATCACCAGCGACACGATCGAGGCGGCCCCGAAGGAGCTGGCTTGCATGGCCAGGTTCCCGGCGCCTTTGAAGGTGTCGTAGAGGCCCTTGCCGATGCCGAGGTTCATCGCGCGCTCGATGGAGGCGGCGATCACGCCCGGATGGCCCTCGTTCAGCACCACGCCCTTGCCGAGCGCATAGGCCATGTAGCGGTGGTAGCAGGCGACCGTCGTGTCCTTGATCCCGTTGACGATGTCGAACGAGGCGCCCAGGAACGGGATCGCCGAGCTGAGCACGTTGCTGGAGACGAAGTTGACGATCTTCTGCACGTAGGTCCAGATCGTGTCCGCCTTCTCGGAATTGCTCGAGTTGACGAAGTCGGCGTACTTGGTCTTCAGCAGGTTGTAGATCTTCTTGGCGTATTCGAGGAACGTCTCCTTGATCCGTTCCCACAGCGTGCGCTGCTGGGGCGGCGCGCCCATCTTGGGGCCGACAGGCTTGGCGTCGCTCTTGGACTCGATCAGCTTCAGCGACAGCTTCTTGGCGCCTCCCGCCGCCTTGGACACCACCTCCGGGATGCTGACGCCGGGCAGGTCGCCGATCCCGTCGAACAGGTCGAAGGCGCCGTCGATCAGGATCTTGCCCATCCCCATCTCGACCTCGACGGCGCTGAACAGGTAGACCAGCCCCTTGCGGCTGTGCGCCAGCGCATCGTCGTAGGGGGTGGCGGCGCGGGGGTTGAGCAGCTCCTCCAGCTTGGAGAAGGCCCCGGTGGTGTTGCGGCGCGACTGGCGCCAGCCCATCCCCTCCTTCAGCTTCCACGCCTCGAAGGTGCGGCGCACCCGGCTGAGGTTCGCCTCGGTCTTGGCGCCCTCGTACTGCTTCAGCGCGGAGTCGAGCTCCTTCAGTTCGTCGCTGCGGAAGTAGCCGACGGCGCTGGTGCGCGACAGCCAGGATTTGGAGTCGATCAGATCGATAGCCACGCGCACGCCCCCGCCGCTCGCCCTCTCCCCCGGTGGAGGACGCGGCGGCGATTAGCCGGTCACACGCGCCGGTTGACAATGACAGGTGGGCGCCTGCGACAAAAAAGCCGGAGCCCGGTCAGGGCGATCCTAGCCGCCCAGCCCCTCGCGCAGCTGCAGCACCTCGTCGCGCCCGGCCTTGATGGGGTCGTAGGCGCGCAGGATGGCGTCGCGCACGGGGCCGGAGGTGTCGCGGTCGGCGAGCGCGGCGTCGAACCGGGCGAGGAGGTGCGCCTCGCCCGCCTCCACCTCGTCCAGCGCCGCGTCGTCGCCGTGGGCCAGCTTGGCCTTCAGCCCGGCGAAGGCGTGCTGCGCCAGGCCGAGCATCTCGGCCAGGCCGTGACGGGGCGGGCGGGGGGAGCCGCCGATCCGCGTCACCTCCGCCTCCAGCGCCTCGGCCGCGCGGGCCTGGTCGGCGGCGCGGCGCTCGAATAGGCCGGAGAAGCGCCCGTCCTCCCGCCCGGCCTCGGCGAGCGCGTGGGAGGCGGCGTGCAGCTCGCCGATCAGGCCGCTCAGCACATGGATGTCGTGGTCGGTCGAGGGCATGGCGGGCTCCGTGGCTGGCGCCTGCAACGTGCGGGCGCGGGGCTTGGCTCCCGCTCAGCTCGGCTTTGATCCCCGACGCCCGCGCCTCTATGTCAGCGCCGATGCAGCTTCCCCAGGCCCGACTTGACCAGGTGCTCGACCGCTTCCGCGAGGTGGAGGCCCGCATGGGCGCCGCGACCGACGGGGCCGAGATCGTGCGCCTCTCCAAGGAGCATGCCGAGCTGAAGCCCGTGGCCGACGCGGTGTCCGCCCTCGCCGCGCTCCGCGCCGAGGCGGCGGACCTGGAGGCCATGGCGCAGGGCGGCGACCTCGACATGGCCGCCCTCGCCCGCGAGGAGCTGCCGCACGTCGAGGCGCGCCTGCCGGTGCTGGAGCACGAAGTCGCGCTCCTGCTCGCCCCCCGCGACAAGGACGCGGACGCCAGCGCCATCCTGGAGGTGCGCGCCGGCACGGGCGGCGACGAGGCCGCGCTGTTCGTCGGCGACCTCTTCCGCATGTACGAGCGCTACGCCGCGCTGCAGGGCTGGCGGGTGGAGGTGGAGGACCTGAGCGAGGGAGACGCCGGCGGCTTCAAGGAGATCGTGGCCTCGGTTTCGGGCCAGGGCGTGTTCGGCAAGCTGAAGTTCGAGAGCGGCGTCCACCGCGTGCAACGCGTCCCGGCCACCGAGGCGCAGGGCCGCATCCACACCAGCGCCGCCACCGTCGCCGTGCTGCCCGAGCCCGAGGACGTGGACGTGGTGGTCAACGACGCCGACATCCGCATCGACACCTACCGCTCCTCGGGCGCGGGCGGCCAGCACGTGAACAAGACGGACTCGGCGGTGCGGATCACGCATCTTCCCACGGGCATCGTGGTGACCAGCTCCGAGAAGAGCCAGCACCAGAACCGCGCCAAGGCGATGAAGGTGCTCAAGGCCCGCCTCTACGACCTGAAGCGCTCGACGCTCGACGCCGAGCGCGCCGCCAGCCGCAAGGAGCAGGTCGGCTCCGGCGACCGCAGCGAGCGCATCCGCACCTACAACTTCCCGCAAGGCCGCGTGACCGACCACCGCATCAACCTGACCCTCTACACCCTCCCCAAGGTGATCGAGGGCGAGGGCCTGGACGAAGTGGTGCAGGCGCTCGTCGCCGACGACCAGGCGGCCCGGCTGGCGTCGCTGGAGGGGGAGCTCGGCTGACGATGGCCGACGCGTCGATTGCAGAAATGCAATCGACGGTTACAGTGTCTCGTCCGCTGAGTGCGAGCGGACGGGGGAGGGGCGTCGGTGACCCAGATTCTAGGAACTGACGCGTCCGACTCCCTCGTGGGCGGCCCCGGCGCGGAGGCGATCCTGGCGGGCGGGGGCGACGACGTGGTGCGCGGTGGGGCGGGCGACGACGCGCTCTACGGCGGCGACGGCGCCGACGTCCTCTCCGGCGACGACGGCTCGGACCTGGTCTACGGCGAAGGCGGCGACGATCTCCTGACGGGCGCCTATCCGTCCGACTTCACCCTGGACCGCCTCTACGGCGGCGACGGGAACGACCAGATCCTCGTCGGCCAGCGGGACGAGGCGCACGGCGGCGCGGGCGACGACCTGTTCGAGCTGGCCTCCCAGCAGGACTTCGTCGCCGCCCCCGCCATCATCTACGGCGACGACGGGCAGGACGTCGTCAACCTCGTCGCGGCCAACGCCTTCCTGACGGTGTACCTGGACACGATCCCGCCGGCGGGATCGGCGGGCGTGCAGATCTACGACGTCGAGCTGATCCTGCTGGGCGACCGCGGCGCCCACGTGATCGGGGGCTCCAGGGCCGACGGGGTGATCGGCGGCGCCGGGACCGACAGCATCGACGGCGGCGCGGGAGACGACGTGCTCGCCGGCCTGGGGGGCCGGGACACGCTCGACGGCGGGGCGGGCGACGACCTGATGGACGGCGGCCCCGGAGACGATCGCCTGGACGGCGGAGCGGGCTTCGACAGGGTCGACTATTCGGCGGCGCCCGGCGGGGTGACCATCGACCTCTCCAGGCAGGACGGGCAGGTCACGGGCTTCGGAGAGGACACGCTGATCGGGATCGAGGGCCTGGTCGGCACGCCATACGACGACGTCTTCAGCGGGGGCGCGGGGCCCGACGTGATCTACGCCTCGGCGGGCGCCGACCGCTTCGACGGACGGGATGGCGTCAATACCCTGTCCATGGCCGGCTTCGCGCACGATTACGCGCTCTCGCTGAGCGGCGGCGCGGGGACGGTCGCGGGCGGGCGCGAGGGGGGGAGCGACACGCTGACCTCGGTCGAGAACGTGCAGTTCCTCGGCGGGACGCTGACGTTCGACACGGGCTCCACCGCAGCCCAGATCGTGCGGCTGTACGACAGCTTCCTGGGCCGCGCCCCGGACGCGGCGGGGTTCCAGAGCTACCTGCGGTTCGTGCAGGCCGGCCACAGCTTCCAGGACATGGCCGACAACGCCGCCGCCTCGCCCGAGTTCGCCAGCGCCACCGCCGGCCTCACCGACGCGCAGTACATCACCTACGTCTACGAGCACTCGCTGCACCGCGAGCCCGACGCCTACGGCCTGCAGCAGTACGAGCAGGCGCTGCACGACGGCACGCTCACCCGCACCTCGATGATCGTGCAGGCCGCCGAGAGCCCCGAGCACGTGGCGCTCACCGCGCCCCTCGTGGCGCAGGGGCTGTGGATGCCCGACGAGAAGGTGGAGAGCCTGGAGCTCCTCTACGACGCCGCCGTGCAGCGCCAGCCGGACGCCACCGGGATCGCGGGCTACTCCGCCGAGGTGGCGGCCGGCACGAGCTACCGCCAGATCGCCAACCAGATGGCGTCTTCCGCCGAGTTCCAGGCGGCCCACGCCGGGCAGACCGACGCGCAGTACGTCGACAGCCTCTACGTGGCCGAGGTGGGGCGTCACGCCGACCCCACGGGGCTGGCCGCCTACACCGACCAGCTCGCCCACGGCTACAGCCGAGGCGACATCCTGTGGGAGACCGCCTTCAGCGCCGAGCACCAGGGCCACGTGCTGGCCTATTCCGACCCGCTGCTGGGGTAGGCGCGGCTTGCCCTTTCGCGCGGTCGCGCGTTACACCGCGCGCACGTTTCGGAGCTCCCCGTCCATGGCCGCCATCCTGCCGATCCTGATCTTCGTGGTCGTCGTCGCCATCGGCAATCGGCTCGAGTTCGGCTCCTTCGACTGAGCGGGCCGTGACGGGCGGCGCGGCCCTCGTCACCGGGGGCGGCAAGCGCGTGGGGCGGGCGCTCTGCCTGGCGCTGGCGCGGGCGGGGCATGACGTGGCCGTGCACCACCGGGGCGATCCCGACGCCGCGCGCGAGGCCTGCCGCGAGGTCGAGGCGCTCGGCCGCCGCGCCGTCGCCGTGCCCGCCGACCTCTCCGACGCCGCCGCCCTTCCGGGAGTGGTCGAGGCGGCGCGCGGGGCGCTGGGGCCGCTGACGGTGCTGGTGAACAACGCCTCGCTGTTCCAGGACGACCGGGTGGGCGCGCTCACCGCCGAAGGCTTCGACGCCCACATCGCCGCCAACCTGCGCGCGCCGATCCTGCTCGCGCAGGCGTTCGCCGCCCAGGTCGAGGCGGCGGACGGAGAGGCCTGCGTGGTCAACATCCTGGACCAGCGGGTGCTGAAGCCGAACCCGCAGTTCTTCAGCTACAGCCTGTCGAAGGCGGGGCTGTGGTGGGCGACGCGCACCCTGGCCCAGGCGCTGGCGCCGCGCGTGCGGGTGAACGGGATCGGGCCGGGACCGACGCTGCCGTCGATCCACCAGAGCCAAGCCGACTTCGACGCCGAGGCCGCCGCCCTGCCGCTCGGACGCGGCTCCTCGCCGGGCGACCTGGCCGAGGCGCTGCTCTACCTCGTCGGCGCCCGCGCGGTGACCGGGCAGATGATCGCGGTGGACGGCGCCCAGCACCTCGCCTGGAAGACGCCGGACATCCCGGCGTGAGGGGGCCGGCGTGAGGGGGCTGGCGTGAGCGGCGTGCCTGACGGCTTCCGCGTCTTCATGCGCGGCCTGCGGCTGGAGGCCGAGGTCGGCGTGCACCCGCACGAGCGCGGCCGCAGCCAGCCGCTGGTGGTCGACGTGGAGGTGACGCTCAGCCCCCGCGAGGTCGCCCACATCGGCGACACGGTGAACTACGAGCTGCTCTCCGACTACGCCCGCGCGCTCGCCGCCCGCGGCCACGTGGAGCTGGTGGAGACCTACGCCCAGGACCTGGCGCGCGCCGTGCTGCGCGAGACGGGCGCGCTCGCCGTGACGGTCAGGGTGGAGAAGCCGCAGGCGCTGGAGGGGGCGCAGGGCGCGGGCGTGGAGGTTCGGCTCGCCCGCCGGCCCTGACGGCGGGCTCCATCGCGACCGGAAGATGACGAAGGCTTCATTGGCGCAACACGCCGAAGCGTGCGAACCTCTCGCAAGTCGAAGGAGCTCGCGAGGCCGATGGCCGACCCCCTGTCCCCCCGTCCCGCCTATGCGAGCGAGCACCCGCTGGCGCCGACGGAGTCGCTGGTGCTGCCGATCGTGATCTACGCCCTCTACCTGGTGGCGCTGTTCACCGGCGGGCTCAGCATGATCGCCGGCGTGATCATGGCCTATGTGCTGCGGGGCGAGGCGAGCGTCTCGGCGCGCACCCACTACACCTTCCTGATCCGCACCTTCTGGGGCGGCGTCGTCCTGATCGTGCTCGGCGGAGCGATGGTGCTCGTCGGCCTGCCGCTGATGTTCGTGCTGATCGGCATCCCGATCGTGATCGTGGGCGCCCTGATCGCCGGCGTCGCGCACCTGTGGCAGGTCGTGCGCTGCGCCTTCGGCCTGTGGCACGCCGCCAACGGCCGCGCCTATCCCGAGCCCCTCACGCCCCTGATCTGACGCCCCTGATCCGAGCGCGGCTCAGGCCGCCTCGTTCGCCACGGCCACGTGCGGGCTGACGAGGCCCAGCGGCACCGCGGTGGTCGACTTCACGCTGCGGATGACGATGCGGCTCTCCACGTTGGCCACGATGCCCAGCGCCAGGAGCTTGTTGCGCTGGAAGTCGTCGAAGGCGTGGATGTCGCGGGTCACCACGCGCAGCACGTAGTCCATCCCGCCGGTGACCGTGGCGCAGTGCGCGACTTCCGGCCAGGAGCTCACCGCCCGGTCGAACAGCTCCAGGTTGTCGCTGGTGGGCAGCGTCAGCTTGACCTCGAGGTAGACCTCGAACGCCAGCCCCAGCTTCTCGCCGTCGAGAAGCGTGACCCGGCGCTGGATCACGCCCACGTCCTCCAGCCGCTTGATCCGCCGCCAGCAGGGGGAGGACGACAGGCCCACGCGTTCGGCGATCTCGGCGACGGAAAGACCCGCGTCGTGCTGGATCAGGTCCAGGATGCGCGCGTCCACGGCATCGAGCGTTTCCGACAAGATCGTTCCTCCACTCACGCGCCGCCGTCCCTGAATCGGGGGTCTTGCGGCTGGATAGAGGCATAACATCCCCGCCGGAGACAGGCGAGGGGCGGCGGACGCGTCAGGTGAACGGCGATCACCGAAATTGGCCGAGCCGCGTTATGCTGCCATAGTCGCCCATCTTCGTCCCGTCGCGTTCCTCCCGAGCCGCCCTCCGCGGCCGCCGCCCGAGCCACGGAGCCCCGCCATGAGCCTCGCCTACGCCCCCGATGCTCCCCCCGCCGCCGACGCGGCGCTCGCGGGCGCCCTGGCCGACGCGTCCAAGGCGGCCACGGACTTCGTGGCGCAGGCGATCGCGGCGGTGAAGGCGAAGGTCGCGCCGGGCGGGAAGATCGACCGCGACCTCCTGGACGCCGAGCAGCATGTCGTCCACGGCCTGGCCTGGTACGCCACCTACGCCGAGCTGTTCCGGCAGCTGGAGGGCTGGGCGGCGCGGCTGACGGAGGCCGGGACGTTCGGCGAGACCGAGCGAGTGCTGGGCGGGCTCCTCGCCGCCGAATACGCCGCCCAGCTGATGGGCGGCATCGCCATGAACCAGGGCGAGGTGATCCGGCCCGCCGACTTCGGCCTTTCCGGTCAGGCGCTGGGCGCCTTCTACGCGGGCGGCTGGGCCGACGCGCTTCAGCCCTTCGGCTCGCAGGCCGCCAAGACCCGCGCGGCCGAACTCGTAGCCGAAGCCAGGGGCCGCGCCACCGTCGAGGCGACGGGGCTCGACGAGACCTTCGAGATGATCCGCGACCAGTTCCACGCCTTCGCCGAGGAGAAGGTGCGCCCCTTCGCCCACGAATGGCACCTGAAGGACGAGCTGATCCCGCTGGAGCTGGTGCAGGAGCTGGGCGCGCTCGGCGTCTTCGGCCTGACGGTGGAGGAGGGGTTCGGCGGCTCGGGCCTCGGTAAGACCGCCATGTGCGTGGTGTCGGAGGAGCTGAGCCGGGGCTACATCGGCGTCGGATCGCTCGGCACCCGCTCGGAGATCGCGGCCGAGCTGATCGCGCTCGGCGGCACGCCCGAGCAGAAGGCGCACTGGCTGCCCAAGATCGCCTCGGGCGAGATCCTGCCCACCGCCGTCTTCACCGAGCCGAACACCGGCTCCGACCTCGGCGCGCTGCGCACCAAGGCGGTCCGCGACGGCGACGACTTCGTGGTGAGCGGCAACAAGACCTGGATCACCCACGCCGCCCGCGCCGACGTGATGACGCTCCTGGTCCGCACCGTTGAAGGCACGACCGACCACCGCGGCCTTTCCATGCTGCTGGCCGAAAAGCCCCGCGGGACCGACGGCGACGACTTCCCCGCTGAAGGCATGAGCGGCGGAGAGATCGAGGTGCTCGGCTATCGGGGCATGAAGGAGTACGAGCTCGGCTTCGACGGCTTCCGCGTGCCCGCCGCCAACCTGCTCGGCGGAGTGGAGGGGCAGGGCTTCAAGCAGCTGATGGCCACCTTCGAAAGCGCGCGTATCCAGACCGCGGCCCGCGCGGTGGGCGTGGCGCAGGGCGCGCTGGAGACCGGCCTGGCCTATGCGCAGGAGCGCAAGCAGTTCGGCCAAGCGCTGTTCGCCTTCCCCCGCGTGCACAACAAGCTGGCGATGATGGCGGCCGAGATCCTGGGCGTGCGCCAGCTCACCTACTTCGCCGCACGTGAGAAGGACGAGGGCCGCCGCTGCGACCTGGAAGCGGGAATGGCCAAGCTGCTCGCCGCCCGCGTCGCCTGGGCCGCCGCCGACAACGCGCTGCAGATCCACGGCGGCAACGGCTTCGCCCTGGAATACCCGGTCAGCCGCATCCTCTGCGACGCCCGCATCCTCAACATCTTCGAGGGCGCCGGCGAAATCCAGGCCCAGGTGATCGCCCGGCGCCTGCTGGAGGGCTGAGCGGCGCCTAGGCCTCCAGTCCCCCGAACAGCATCCGCAGCTTGCCCTGGGTGTGGGCGATGAGCTTGTCGAGGGGCCAGCGCTTGTACCAGGCGTGGCGCCAGTTGCCCTGGTAGGTCCCGTGGATCATCTCGACGGCGGCGTCGACGTCGAGGTCGGCGCGCAGCTCGCCCCGCGCCACGCCGTCGGCGACGATGCCGCGGTAGGCGTCGAAGAGGTCGCGGTGCGCGGCCTGCATGGCCTGCTCGGTCGAGAGGCTCCAGTCGTAGCCCGCGCCGATGTAGGCGATCACCAGCGGGATGTTCTGGAAGTCGCGCGTGTAGGCGGTCTCCACCATGGCGCACACCCGCTCGCGCGCGGGGCCCGTGAGCGTCGGCGCCAGCGCCCGCAGCTCCTCCAGCAGGCGGCCGGACTGCTCCATCCGCACGTGGTGCAGGATGTCGGCCTTGTCCTCGAAGGTGGTGAAGACGCCGCCGACCGACAGCCCCGCGCGGTCGGCGATCATGCGCACGGTCGTGGCGGAGTAGCCGAACTCGTCGAAGAGGGCGTGGGCGGCGTCGAGCACGCGCCGGCGGCTCGCCTCGCGCTGCGCGTCCCGCGGTCTGATCCGAGCCTCCGCGTCCATCCCTGCTCCCCGTGAGGGCCCGAACGCGTGCGTTGGCGAAGCCCGATGCGGACGATTAGATAGGGTGTCATGGACACCGTCATCAACATCCTGATCGCGCTTTCCCTCGTGG
>JASLDZ010000098.1 GCA_030151985.1 Caulobacteraceae bacterium
CATCGGCAGCCGCCGCTATGTCCGCCGCAGCATGCTGGAGGGCGACCGGCTCACCGTCGAGGAGCGAGCCACCAGCACCGGCGCCGACATGCCCGCCTCCCAGCTGCCCCAGGCGCGAGCGGCCTTCGCGGCCGCCCAGGGGCGCGGGATCCGGCTGGAGACGGGTGCGGACTACCCTGCGCCCGCCCTGCAGGCGTCGCAGGCGCTCGGAGCCGGCAAGCTCGGCCGGCTCACCGCGCTCTATGCCAGCCTCATCGCTGTCAAGCCAGACGATCCGCGCCGCTACCTGGCCCGAGCCGCCTTCTTCGAGGCGAGCTTCCAGCGCGAACTGGCGCTGGCGGATCTGGACAAGGCGATCACGCTCGACGGCGACGTCAGGACCTTCCTGGCGCGCGGCCGGCTCCTTGAAGCCTTGGGCCGGCCGCAGAAGGCCTTGGCCGACTACCAGGCGGCGGCGGAGATCGATCCGGCGTCGCGTCCGGCGCTGCTGCGAGCCGGCCTTCTCGAGGTCGACGCTGGACGCAAGTCGGAAGCGCTCGCCCCCATCGAGCAACACCTCGTGGGCGCCGACGAGGACAAGCCCGACTGGCTCATGACCAAGGCCGAGGTGCTGGCCCGCGCCGGCGAAGGCGCCGCCGCGCTCGCCGCCCTGGGACAGGCGCTCGAGCTCAAGCCCAACGCCGCGGCGCTCTTCAACCAGCGTTGCTGGATCAAGGCCACGCTGGGCTTGGAGCTCGCGAACGCGCTTGGGGACTGTACGCGCGCGGTGGAGCTCGCCGACACCGGCGGGGCAGAGCTCGATAGCCGCGCCATGGCCTACTTCCGGCTCGGAAGGCTGGACGAGGCGTTGAGCGACTTGAACGCCGCCCTGGACCGCAACCCCGCCTCCTCAGGCTCGCTCTACCTGCGCGCCGTCGTCGAACGCCGCCTGGGACGCCCGTCGGACGCGGAGAGGGACGCGGCGGCCGCCCGGCTGCTCGCGCCGCGCATCGACGAGGAGTACGCTCGCTGGAAGATCAGGGCGTGACGTCCCGCTGGATCGATCCGCGCCCTCGGGGATTGGCTCTCCTGGGAGGTCGGCATGACCCAAGCTTCACACTCCGACGCGAGCGGCCGGAGCGGGCCGGCTCCGAAGGGCGCAGCCCTTCCGCCCCCCTCCGCCGCCCGCAATCCGGCGGCCGGGCCGCCCGGCGCTGACGCTCCCCCTGCCGCCGCGCCGCGCGAGGCGCAGGCCGCCGCCACGGCGCCTCGAGGCCGGTCCATGCGAGCGGATCCGGGAGGGGGGGAGGGGTCGAAGCAAGAGGAGACGCAGGCGGAGGCCGCGCTGCGCGATGCCGAGGAGATGACCAACGACAGCGCGCTGCCGGGTCTGGTGAGCGAGGACATCGGCGGCGCGGGAGCGGCGCTCAATTCGATGTTGTGAGACCGGCCCGCGTCCGCCGTCCTGGCGCAGGCCCGGCCTAAGCTCCGATCCTTGGGCATCGCCGGCGCCAGCCGGCCGTGAGCCGCGTCGGATGCGGCGCCGTCGTCCCATCCCTTCGCCGGTCGCGCGCTGCGGGGCGCCCGTAGTCGCTGGGGCCCCGCAGCCGGACCGCCTAGGCGGCCAGGCTCGCGCCGGCTTGGACGCGGCGGCGACGCAGGGCCATGCCCGCAAGGCCGACGCCCCCCAGCATCAAGGCCCATTCGGCGGGCTCGGGGGCGGCGCTGACGGCCGCAACGGTGACGCTGCCGAAGCGCTCGCCGCCGCCGGCGTTGTTGCCGCCATAGGAGAACGCCTGCAGGTCCCGCACCTGGATGACGTCGCCGGCGGCGGGCGCGGTCAGCCCGAGGTTGGTGAGGACCGTGTCGTACGCCGCATAGGGGATGTAGGCCTCGCTGACGCTGCCCAGTCCGCCGTTCGCATAGGACGTGCCGGCGACGTCGGCGTACTCGATGCCGAGGGAAGGCTGGTAGTTATAGACGTCGCCGTCGGCGAGGTTGAACGCGCGGTTGTTCCCAAGTTCGAAGACGACCAGAGCGCCGTCGGTCGGATTACCGAAGTAGACGTTCGTGAACTGCTCTCCGAGCGACGCGTCCGCATTGTCTTGCCCGACGCCCGCGGGATCGGTGCGCACGGCGAAGTCGAAGCCGAGACCATTCGGATCGTTCTGCAGGAACGTCGTTTCAGCCACGTTCTCATTGCCATTGCTGAACGTGGCCAAGGTGACGTCCGAGAGCGGGTTCAGTGGCGTGTTGGTCACGATCGCGTTGCTGTACTCGCCCGCCGACAGGACTCCGTCGATGTGCGTGGCGGCGACAGCCGAGGACCCCAACGCCATGAGAGACATGCTTGTGGCGAGCGCAAAAAGCCGAACGGTGTTCATTACACAACTTCCTGAAGGACAGTCCCTTGGGACGAGATGGACAAGAGATTGCCGCGATTGGCCCCAGCGACGCCGCGTGTGTCAAACGGCGTCTCTTCAAGGTTGAAAAAGTCGCAGCTTAGCCGCGAGGTCTGGGGCGGCG
>JASLDZ010000178.1 GCA_030151985.1 Caulobacteraceae bacterium
GCGTCGAGCACCGCCCGCGCGCCGGGATCGGCCCAGAGCGCGTCGCGCAAGGCGTCGGGCTCCGCCCACGTCACCCCCTCCTCCTCCGGGAAGGCCTCAGACAGCACGTAGGAGGCGCGGTTCTGCAGGAGGCCGTGCTCGGCCTTGAACCAGGCGAGCCGGGCGCGCCACTTCGTCTCCGGGCAGGTGCGGGCGATGGCGATCCACGCCTCGAGGCTGCGGCCGGTGTCGCGCTCCAGGCCGCCCCGCACGGAGGCGAACCACTTCTTCTGCCGCTCGGTGAGGCCTCGCGCGTCGTCGTTCAGCATCGTTCCGCCCCCGGCCGCCGTCTGCTAGGCGTCGGGCCGCGCACGGAGGCGGCCATGAGCCTGGACGGAAGCTACGACCCCGACAACGTCTTCGCCAAGGTGATCCGGGGCGAGCTGCCCGCGCACAAGGTGTTCGAGGACGACGAGGTCCTGGCCTTCATGGACCTGTTCCCCCAGGCGCGCGGCCACGTGCTGGTGGTCTCCAAGGGCTCCCGCGCGCGCAACCTGCTGGAGGTCGACCCCGAGCACCTGAAGAGCCTCATGCTGGGCGTGCAGCGGGTGGCCAAGGCGGTGCGGGCGGCGGTGGAGCCGGACGGGATCGTGGTGACCCAGTTCAACGGCGCGCCCGCGGGGCAGACGGTGTTCCACCTGCACGTCCACATCATCCCCCGCTACGAGGGCGAGGCGCTGGGCCGCCACGCCTCGGGCGGACCGGCGGACGCCGCCGAGCTGAAGGCGCTGGCCCATGCCATCGCGGCGAAGATCACCTAGGGCGTGAAGTCGGCCCCGCGGTCCACGGGGCAGGACTTCACCCGTCGCGCCTCGGCCGCGGCGGGCTGCATCACGTAGCAGTCCTCGAACACCGAGCAGTAGCAGGCCTCCACCTTCAGCTGGCCCCGCGCGCGGTCGAACGCGCGCCACAGCGACTGCTCCGGGTCCACCTCGGGCGGACGGGCGTAGGCGAACAGCTCCGACTCGCCGCGGGCGGGGATGAAGCGGCTGTAGGCGTTGGAGGTGACGAGGCCCGTGCTCGGCGAACGCCCCGCGCAGCAGGCCGCCAGGAGGTCGCCCATGCTGCGCACCGGCCGGCCGTTCAGCGACACGCGCAGGCTCATCACCCGCGCCGGCCCCACGCCGTCGTTGCGCAGGGTGAAGTGCGAGACGTTGCGCCCGTCGACGTAGTTGCCGGAATAGAGACTGAGGAACGGCAGGGAGTTGGCCTCGACCAGCTTCTCCATCACCTCCCCATGCCGCACGGCGATGAAGATCGAGACCGCCGAGGTGACGAGGGCCGCCACCGAGATCGTCACCTCCAGCCAGTTGGCCCCATGGCCCTTGTGCGGCGTGTGGACCTCCGGCGGCTCCATGCTCATGCGCGACTCACCTTCGGCGGCAAAGCGGCGAGCCTAGCGCGCACGACGCACCCGGCACACGGGAGCCGGCGCGCGCGTGGGGCGTTGGCGGCGGATGGCCGCGCCCGATCCGTTCATTCTCCGCCCGCTGCGCATCATGCTGGCCGTGCTCGGACTGGTGCTCCTCGTGACGCTGGTCGCCACCGGCGTCTCGTCCTGCCACCACGCCGGGTGGGTGTGAGCCTCAGCCGCCGCGCTGGTTCAGGAAGGTGACCACCACGCCGGGCTTCACCGCGTCGGCCATCTCCAGCGCGTCCCAGTTGGTCATGCGCACGCAGCCGTGGCTGCCGGTCTTGCCGATCAGCTTGGGCCCTGGCGAGCCGTGCAGGCCGTAGGACGGGGCGTCCAGCGCGATCCAGACCAGGCCGACCGGGTTGTTCGGCCCTGACTGCACGGTGAACTTGCCGTGCTTCTTCGGGCCCCAGGTCAGCTTCTTGGGGTCGTACACGTAGGTGGGGTTCCTCGCCACGCCCTTCACCTTGTGCGTGCCGGAGGGCGAGGGCCGCTCGGGCGAGCCGACGGTGGCGGGGGCGAAGGCGATCAGCTTGTCGTCCTTGTCGTAGGCGGTGACGGACGCCTTGGCCTTGTCGACCTGGATGTGGTCGATCTTCGGCAGCGAGACGTCGCCCACCTGCGCCACGGCCAGCACCTTGCCCGCCTTGCCGAAGTCGGCGCCCGGGTTCAGCGCCTGCAGCGCCTCCTGGCTCATGTGGAAGCGCTCCGCCAGCATCTCCAGCGGGGTCGAGTAGCCGGCGTGCTCCAGCTGCGAGAGCTTCCACAGGTCCTCCCCGACATCGGGATAGTAGGGCCCGTCCACGTCCGCCTGGGTGACGGTGTAGGTCGCGGCGACCGGCTGGGAGCCCGGCGCGTTCAGCGCCGCCCACACCGCGGGCGTGATGTCGCCGTCGCTCTGCAGCCCCCTCGCCTGGGCGAAGGCGGCGACGGCATGGCGCAGGTTCGTGCCGGGCGTTCCGTCGATGACGCCGGGGGAGAAGCCCGCGCGGGCGAGCAGCACCTCGGCCTTCATCAGCATGGGATCGGGCGCGGGCGGCGCGGCGGCGCCCGGCCCGGTCGTGTTGGAGGCGCCGGCGGTGGTGTTCGGGACGGACGCGGTGGTGTTCGACGCCGCGCCGCCCGCGTCCGGAGCCGGGGCGGCGTAGAGCGCCTTGTTGATCTGGTCCACACGCTGCTGGACGGCGGGATCGGTCGCCTCAGCCTGGGCGGCCGCGCGAGCCGGCGGCTTGGCGGGCGGCGGCGCCTGGGCTGTCTGGTTCCCGCCCGAAGGCGAGCAGGCGGCCACCAGGACGGCGAGGGCGCAGACGGAGAGCGACGCGTAGCGGAAGGTCATGCGGACACTTTCGGCGGAGGACGCCTCTTGAAGCGCCATCCCCGCCGACTGTTCCCTGAAGAGGTCGCCCCTCCCGAGCGGGGAAGGGCGGCCCGCCTCAAACCAGCGCCGGCTCTCCGCCCGCCGAGAGGTCGGTGTCCGGGTGGATGTCGATCTCGCCGGGGCGGGTCTCGCCGTTCAGGGGCTCGATCTCGAAGACGATCTTGCCGTCCTTGAGGTCGACCTTCACGTGCCCGCCGCCGACCAGGCCGCCGAACAGGATCTCGTCGGCCAGCGGCTTCTTGACGTGCTCCTGGATCACGCGCGCCAACGGGCGGGCGCCGTAGAGCTCGTCGTAGCCGTTCTTGGCCAGCCAGTCGGCC
>JASLDZ010000181.1 GCA_030151985.1 Caulobacteraceae bacterium
GCCGACGCCGATGCGGCGCGCCTGGCGGCGGCGATCCTGAGCGCCCCGCGCGTCGCCGTGACGGTGCGGACGGGCGACCTCCAGGGTGGCGCAGAGGCGCTGGCGACGGCCGCGCTGTTCGCGCAGGCGCTCGGCGCAGGCTCGCGCGGCCCGGTCGCCATCTCGCCCGCCGGCGTGCACGAGGCGCTAGTCGCCTGCGGCCACGCGCCGGGCTCGGCGACCGCGCTCCGCGCCGCGGCGACCTTCGGCGAGCGCTGGCGACAGGCGACGGGCGCGCCCTGCGCGCTGTTCGACGACGCCGAACTGTCGCTCAGGCTGGGAGGGCTCTCGCTGGGCGCGGCGGCCTGGAGCGGGCCGACCACCTGGGCGCAGACCGCCGACGGGACGTCGATCCCGACGCTGAAGCCCAGCGCCGCCGCCGGGCTGGCGACGCTGGGGATCGGACCGGCGGACGCGCGGGCGGCCCTCCTCGGCTCCCGCACGCTGGAGGGCGCGCCGGGGCTCGACCCCGCGGTGTTGCGCGCCGGGGGCTTCAGCGACCTCGAACTGGAAGCGGCGGAGGCCGCGCTGGCCGGGGCGCGCCGCCTGGAGGACGCCTTCGAGCCGGCCGTGCTGGGCGCGGGCTTCCTCGCCGACGTGCTCGGCGCCTCGGACGGGGCGGCGGCGCTGGCGAGCCTCGGGCTGGACGCGGCGTCTCGGGAGGAAGCCGAGCTGCGCGTCCTGGGCGACCCGACCGGCGCGAGCCTCGGCGAAGCGGGCGAGGCGCTGCTCGCCGCCTCCCTTTCCCCGGAAGGGCATGTCGCGCTGGCGGCGGCGCTCGCGCCCGGCGGGGTCTGCGGACAGGCGATCGCCACGGACTCGGGCGCGACGCCGGACGCCTTCGCCGCGACGGTGGACGCCGCGTTCGCCGCGGGCCTTCGCGCGGTGCGGCTGGTGCGCGCGGCCGACCCGGCGCCGCTCGACCTCCCCGCCGCGCCGGAGCCTCGCGCCGCCCCTCCCCCGCCCGAGCGAGTCGTGGAGCGGGTGGTCGAGCGGGAGCGCACGCGGCGCAAGCTGCCCGACCGCCGCAAGGGCTACATCCAGAAGGCGGCCGTCGGCGGCCACAAGGTCTACCTGCACACCGGCGAGTACGACGACGGCGAGCTCGGTGAGATCTTCATCGACATGCACAAGGAGGGCGCCGCCTTCCGCAGCCTGATGAACAACTTCGCCATCGCGGTGTCGCTGGGCCTGCAGTACGGCGTGCCGCTGGACGAGTTCGTGGACGCCTTCGTCTACACCCGGTTCGAGCCGGCGGGCCCGGTGACGGGCAACGACCGGGTGCGCTCGGCCACCTCCATCCTCGACTACCTGTTCCGCGAGCTGGGCGTCAGCTACCTGGGGCGCGAGGACCTGGCGGCGGACGATCCCGACGCGCTGAACGCGGACGGGCTGGGCGGGGGCGCCGCCGAGGGCGAGAGCGGAGACGACGAGCCGGAGGCCGTGCCGGCGTCGCGCCTGATCTCCAAGGGCTTCAGCCGGGGCGGCGTCGCGGGCGACAACCTCCTGTTCCTGCCCGTGCGCCGACGGGACGAGCCGGAGGCCTAGCCGCCCGCTTCCTCCAGGATCGCGCGGGAGAAGACCTGCGGATCGACGTTGCCGCCCGAGGCGATCACCAGCACGACGCGGCCCTGCGCCTCCGGCCGCCGCTGCAGCACGGCCGCCAAAGCCGCCGCGCCGCCCGGCTCCAGCACCAGCTTCAGGTGGCGGAAGGCGAAGGCCATGGCCGCCAGCGCCTCGGCGTCCGACACCACGGCGCCGCCGGCGAGCCTCGGGCTGTTCAGCGACCAGGTGAGCGCGCCCGGCTCCGGCGCCATCAGGGCGTCGCATAGGCTGCGGGCGCCCGGCGCGTTCGCGACGCGCGCGCCTGCCGCGACGCTGCGGGCGTGGTCGTCGAAGCCCACCGGCTCGGCGGTCCACAAGGCCGTCCGGGGCGAACGCTCGCTCAGCGCCAAACCGATCCCGGCGGTCAGGCCGCCGCCGGAGGCGCAGACGTAGGCGAGGTCCGCCGCCTCCCCCGCCTGCGCGAGCTGGGCCGCCGCCTCCAGGCCCGCCGTCCCCTGCCCGGCGATCACGAAGGGGTCTTCGAACGGCGGCACGAGCACCGCGCCCCGCTCTCGCGCGATCCGTTCCGCGATCGCCTCGCGGCTTTCGGTGAAGCGGTCGTAGGCGACGATCTCGGCGCCCCGGGCTCGGGTGGCGTCGCGCTTGATGGCGGGCGTGTCGGCCGGCATCACGATCAGCGCCGGGCAGCCGACCAGCCGCGCCGCCTCGGCCACGCCCTGGGCGTGGTTGCCGGAGGAGTAGGCGACGACGCCCGCGACCCGCTCCGCCTCCGACAGCCGCGAGATGCGGTTGTAGGCGCCCCGGAACTTGAACGAGCCCGTGCGCTGCAGGCACTCGGCCTTGACGAAGACGCGGGCGCCGCTCGCGGCGTCCAGGGCGTCGGAGCGCAGCAGCGGCGTCTCCACCGCCAGCCCGCGCAGGCGCGCCGCCGCGTCCTCGACGTCGGCGAAGGTCGGGAGGCGCAAGGGCCGGCTCAGTCGGCGGCGAGGCCGCGGAACACGGTGTCCAGCAGCGCGGCGCACAGTACGCGCTGCGGCTTCCAGTGGAAGCGCGGCTTCATCAGGATCAGCGACAGCACGCCGTGCACCGCCGCCCAGGAGGTCTGCGCGGCGACGTCGAGATCTTCTCCCCGCAGCCGTCCCGCCTGCGCGATCCGCTCCACCGCCGCGCGGTAGAGCACGTAAGTGCGTTCGCCGAGCACCTCGAGCGGCCGCTCCTTCTCCAGCCCCATGGTGCCTTGCGGCGAGCAGAAGACGAGGCGGTAGACGTTGGGGTGGTCGACCGCGAAGTCGACATAAGCGTCCAGCATCAGGCGCACGCGCTGAACCGGGTCGAGGTCGCGGCCCAGCATCTCGGTGTTGACCGCGATCAGGTTCTCGAACAGCCCCTCGCAAATCTCGACCAGGATCTCGCTCTTGTCGCGGAAGTGCATGTAGAGCGCGGTGGAGGAGACGCCCACCTCGTCGGCGATGCGCCGGATGGTGGCTCCCTCGTAGCCGTACTCGACGAATATCCGCTGCGCCGCCTCCAGGATTTCGGATCGGCGGAAATGACCCTCGCCCTTGGCCTTCCGCGCCGAGCGGGCGGGCCTGTCCAGTACTGTCGTCACGGCGTTCTCCCGACCGATGGAGACTAAAGGGGAATCGCCGCGCGAGGTAAAGCGTGGGCTTGGCGCAAGGCCCGTATCTGCAACTACAGGTTGCTACCCCGCCGCGACCTCACGCCGCATCGTAAACAAGTCGTTAAGCGGGGGCTGCGACTTGCCAGGATCAGCGACTCGTCTTCGCTTCGCGCCGCGCGTCGCCGTGTTCGGCCGCGACGGCGCACGCAGGCGGGCGACCGCGACGCAATACGTGCTGGCGGCGGCCGCGATCGCGGCGGCGGGGCTGGTGCTCCACCGCGCGCCGACACATGGCGTGGCTGTGCTCTACCGCGGGGTGGAGGCGCTGTTCACGGTGGCGATCGCGCTGCGCCTGGTCGCGCTCGCGGTTTCCCGGCGGGTAGCGGCCATCCCGCCCGAGCCTCGGGAGCTCCCCGCCTATACGGTGATCCTGCCGCTCTATCGCGAGGCCGCGGTCGTGCCGGGGCTGGTCGCCGCGCTGGATCGGATCGACTACCCCCGCGACCGCCTGGAGCTCCTGTTCGCGCTGGAAGCCGACGACCACGCGACGATCGAGGCGGTGCGTCGCCGGCTGCCGCGGGGCGCCCGGATCGTGACGCCGCGCTCGGGACCGCGCACCAAGCCGAACGCCTGCAACGCCGCACTGGCGGAGGCCGCCGGAGAGTTCGTGGTGGTGTACGACGCGGAGGACCGCCCGCACCCCGGCCAGCTGCGCGAAGCCGCCGCCCGCTTCGCCGCCGCGGACTCCCGCCTCGTCTGCCTGCAGGCGCCCCTGCGGGTGAACCGCAGCCCCGAGTTCCTCCGCCGCCAGTTCGCGCTCGAATACGCGGCGCAGTTCGAGGTGCTGCTGCCGGCGCTGGCGCGGCTGGGCTTCGCCTTCCCGCTCGGCGGAACCAGCAACCACTTCCGCCGCGCCGCGCTGGACGCGGTCGGCGGATGGGACGCCTACAACGTGACCGAGGACGCCGACATCGGGCTGAAGCTGGGCGCCTGCGGTGGCCGGCTCGGCATGCTGTCGCTCCCGACGGGCGAGCCCGCGCCGCCGTCGCTGGGCGTCTGGCAGCCGCAGCGCACGCGCTGGATCAAGGGCCACATCCACACCTGGATCGTGCACATGCGCCGGCCCCTGCGCGGCGGACTGAAGGCGTTGCTGACGCTGCAGCTTACGCTGGGGCTGAACGTGGCGACCGCGCTGCTGCACGGGCCGCTGGCCATGGGCGTGGCCGCCTGCGCGCTCGTGGCGCTCGTGTCCTGGTCGCCGCCGACGGTGGCCGCCTTCGACGTCGCGCTGCTGGTCGCCGGCTGGACCACGGCGGCGGCCGCCACGATCCTGGGCGCGCGCCGCGCGGGGTTCCCCGTCCGGGCCTCGGACGTCCTGCTCGCGCCGTTCTACTGGCCGCTGCAGTCGCTGGCGGGCGTGTTCGCGATCGTGGAGCTGGCCGTGCGGCCGCACCACTGGAACAAGACCCCGCACGAGGCGCAGGACGACGAAGACGTCGCCGCCGGCGCGCTCGCCTCCGCGCTTCCCCGCTAGAACGAGGCCGCCAGCCGCTCCTCGCCCCGCACGGCGGCCAGCCGCTCGGCGATCAGGAAGGCCAGCTCCAGCGCCTGGTCGGCGTTCAGCCTGGGATCGCAGTGGGTGTGGTAGCGGCGGCTGAGCTCGTCCTCGCTCAGCGCCCGGGCGCCGCCCAGGCATTCGGTGACGTTCTGGCCGGTCATCTCCAGGTGGACCCCGCCGGGACGGGCGCCTTCCCCGGTCACGACCTCCAGGAAGCTCTTCACCTCCGACAGGATGCGGTCGAAGGGCCGGGTCTTGTAGCCGTTGGCGGCCTTCAGAGTGTTGCCGTGCATCGGATCGCACGACCACAGCACCTTGCGCCCCTCGCGGTTGACGACTTCCACGAGGCGCGGAAGGCGAGCCTCGACCTTGTCGTAGCCGAAGCGGCCGATCAGCGTCAGGCGGCCGGGCTCGTTACGCGGGTTCAGGACGTCGATCAGCCGGATCAGCTCCTCCGGCTCCATGGATGGGCCGCACTTCAGACCGATCGGGTTCTCGATGCCGCGCATGTACTCGACGTGGGCGCCGTCGCGGTTGCGGGTGCGCTCGCCGATCCAGAGCATGTGGGCCGAGGTGTCGAACCAGCCGCCGGACGCCGAGTCGAGCCGCGTCATCGCCTGCTCGTAGCCCAGGAGCAGCGCCTCGTGGCTGGTGAACATGTCCACCTGCTTCAGCGTCGGCTGGCTCTCCGGGCTGATGCCGACGGCGGCCATGAAGTCGAGCGCCTCGCTGATCTTGTCGCTCATCTCGCGGTAGCGGGCGGCGTTGGGGCTGCCCTCCACGAAGCCGAGCGTCCAGCCGTGGATGTTGTGCAGGTCGGCGAAGCCGCCCTGGGCGTAGGCCCGGATCAGGTTCAGCGTCGACGACGACTGGGCGTAGGCCTTCAGCAGCCGCTGCGGGTCGGGGGCCCGGGCCTCGGGCGTGAACTCGGCGCCGTTGATGTTGTCGCCGCGGTAGCTGGGGAGCGTCACGCCGTCGATGGTCTCGGTGGGCTCGCTGCGGGGCTTGGCGAACTGGCCGGCGATGCGGCCGACCTTGATGACGGGCTTCTTGCCCGCGAACGTCAGCACCACCGCCATCTGCAGCAAGAGGCGGAAGAAGTCGCGGATGTTGTCGGCGTGGAACTCCTTGAAGCTCTCCGCGCAATCGCCGCCCTGCAGCAGGAAGGCGCGGCCCTCCGCGGCCTCCGCCAGCGCCGACTTCAGCCGCCGCGCCTCGCCCGCGAACACCAGCGGCGGCATGGCCGCGAGCTCGCGTTCGGCGGCGGCCAGGGCGGACGCGTCGGGGTAGTCCGCCGGCATGTGCCGGGCGGGCTTGGTTCTCCAGCTCTGCGGGGTCCAGCGGGGGGTCATGGCGAAGCGGCTTGCGAAACGGTCGCGCTCTATAGCGCCTGAGGAGGCGGCTGTCAGTCCGCCCGGCCGAGCGGCGTCGACGGGTCGAGCCCGGCGTCCTCCGGGCTCGCGCGGCCGAGCAGCGTGACGACCACGGCGGCCAGGGCGCCCAGCGCCAGCCACCACTCCTGCCAGACCCCGAAGCTGAGCGCGCCGATCACGGCGTAGGCGATGGCCGCTCCCGTCGCGGCCGCGGCCAGGTTCCGGTCGCGGACGTAGAGGCGCGCGATCCCGGCGAAGACGAAGGTCCACACCAGGGCCGCCAGCACCGCGCCGGGCGCGCCCAGCTCCAGCCAGAGCTGCAGCGCCGCGTCGTGAGGATGCAGGGGGATGATCCCCGGGAACGACCGGCTGGCGTCCAGCCCCCAGCCGACCAGCGGCTTGCGCTCGATCAGGCCCTCGGTGAACCGCCAGATGTCGAGGCGCGCCGCCCAGGAGGCCTTGCCCACCCCCGACGCCAACGCGTGCCCCGACAGCGCCGGTCCGACCAGCGCCACCACGATGGGAGCGAAGGCGAGGTAGCCGACGAACGCCGCGCCCGTCGTCACGATCGCCGCTCGCCCCAGTCCTCGCACCGCCAGGACGCCGGCGGCGGAGGCGCCCATCGCGACGAGCGGACTGTCCACGTGCAGCGCCACCCCCGCCAGCGCCGCCGCCGCGAATGTCGCCACGGCCACGGCGTTCAGGCCCCTGCGCTCCAGGGCGAGAGCGGCGGGCCAGAACAGCAGCGCCAGCACATAGGTGGCGCGCGCCACGTCCCGCATGGCCCAGTCGGCCCGGGGCGCGGCGTGGCCGGTCGCGCTGCGCACCGCCTGGTAGAAGGCTTGGCCGTCCAGGGCCTCCACCACCAGCAGCGCGGCGAGGGCGGCCAGCCCGAACGCGAGCACCTGCGTGGCGCGGCCGGCGGACGCCCGCGGCGTGCGCGTCGCCGCCGCCACGACCGCGCCGTAGAGCAGGAGCTGCAGCGCGAGCTTCAGGCCGGTGATCTGCTCCACGTCCTTGAGCCGGCGCGGGGCGGGCGGGTGGAAGGGGCTCCAGCTCATGCCGACGATGGCCCAGGCGAGTCCCGCCGCCAGCAGCGCCAGGACCAGCCACGGCGCACGGGGCGTCAGCACCCGGGGCAGCAGCAGAAGCCCCGCCAGGGCGAGCAGCGGCGCGAAGCCCAGGTTGCCGAAGAAGGCGAGAACGGGAGTGAGCGCCGCCAGCCCCAGCATCACCCAGCCGGTCCACGGCGAGACATCGCGCGCCGGTCCCGCCGCGGGCGGGGACTCCGGCGCCGCCCCGGACGGCCCCGCGCCGAGCGGGCGCAAGCGCTCGCCGCTCACTCCGCGGCCGCCAGCTCGGCGGGCACGTACTTCTCGCGCATCGTCACCAGCTCCTCGGCGACGGTGGGGTGGAGCGCGCAGGTCGCGTCCCACTGCGCCTTGGTGAGGCCCGCCTTGACGGCGACGGCGGCCAGCTGGATCAGCTCCGGCCCCTCCGGCGCCACGATGTGGCAGCCCAGGATGCGGTCGGTCTCGCCGTCGACCACGAGCTTCATCAGCACCCGCTCGTCGTTCTCCGCCAGCATGTTCTTCATCGGGCGGAAGAGCGCGCGGTAGATGTCGACCGACTTGTGCTTGTGCCGCGCCTGCGCCTCGGTCAGGCCCACGCAGCCGACCGGCGGCTGGGAGAATACGGACGTCGGCACGCAGTGGTGGTCGAAGGCGGTGGGCCGGTCGTGGAAGACCGTCTCGGCGAAGGCGGCGCCCTCGCGGATCGCCACCGGCGTCAGGTTGATCCGGTCGGTGACGTCGCCCACGGCCCAAACGTTGTCGGCCGAGGTCTTGGAGAACGCGTCCACCGCGACCGCGCCCTTGTCCTTCACCTCCACACCGGCGTGCTCCAGCCCGAGGTCCTGGGTGTGCGGGTCGCGGCCGACGGCGAACATGATGACGTCGGTCTCCAGCGGCTTGGTGCGCAGCACGTGGCTGACCAGCACGCCGTCCTCCCGCTTCTCGATCCGCTCGTGCTCGCAGGCGAGCGCGATCTTGAGCCCCCGCTTCTTCAGCTCGTCCGCCACGTGGCTGCGCACGTCGTCGTCGAAGCCGCGGAGCAGGTTCGTGCCGCGGTAGGCGAGGGTCACGTCCACGCCCAGCTCGTGGAAGATGCAGGCGAACTCGATGGCGATGTAGCCGCCGCCGACGATCATCATGCGCCGGGGCAGCTCGGGCAGGTCGAACGCCTCGTCCGAGGTGATCGCGTGCTCGATGCCGGGGACGTTGGACGGCATGTGCGGACGCCCGCCCGTGGCGATCAGCACCTTGTCGGCGGTGATGCGCCGCGTGTCGCCGCTCTCCTTGTCCTTCACCTCGAGGGTGTGAGCATCCACAAAGGTGGCGCGTCCGCGGATCAGGTCGCAGCCGGCCTTGGCGAGGTTGGCCTCGTAGATGCCGGACAGCCGCGCCACCTCCATGTCGCGGCGGGTGCGGAACTCGGTCCAGTCGAAGGTCGGCGCCGACGGGAAGCTCCAGCCGAACCCTTCCGCGTCCTTGAAGTGTCGAGGGAACTCGCTGGCGTAGACCATGAACTTCTTGGGCACGCAGCCGCGGACCACGCAGGTGCCGCCGACGCGGCTCTCCTCGGCCACCGCCACGCGCGCGCCCGACATCGCCGCCAGCCGCGCCGCCCGCACGCCGCCCGAACCTGCGCCGATGACGAAGAGGTCGTAGTCGAACTCGGCCATGGGAGGCTCCGGCGGCGGACGCGTCAGGGCTTAGAGGGGGCCTCGCCCGCCCGCAACACGCGCACCCCCTCGGGCGTCGCCACTAGCGCCTCGTCGGCCAGGCCGGGGAAGAGGCCGTGCTCCACGACGCCCGTGAGCGGCTTCAGCGCGAGCGCCAGGGCCAGGGGGTCGGGGATCTCGCCGCAGGGCAGGTCGTAGATCAGGCCGCCGTTGTCGGTGACGAGCGGCGCGCCCGCCTTCAGCCGGAGCCTGGGATGGGCGTGCACCCCGGCGTGCGCGGCGGCGCGGGCGATGCGGCGGGCGGTGGTCGCATGGCCGAACGCCACCACTTCGATCGGCAGCGGGAAGGCGCCCAGGCGCTCGACCACCTTGCCCGCGTCCACGATGGCGAGGCAGCGCTTCGACGCCTCCCACACCAGCTTCTCGCGCGTCAGCGCCGCGCCGCCGCCCTTGATCACGGCGAGCCCGGGCGTGATCTCGTCGGCGCCGTCCACGGTGAGGTCGATGCCCGGTCTGTCGCCCGTCTCCGCGACGGCGTTCAGGTCGAGCAGGGTGATCCCCTCCTTCTGCGCCTGCCGCGCGGTGGCCTCGCTGGTGGCCACGCCGCGAAGCGACAGCCCCTCCTCGCGCACCCGCCGCCCGAGCGCCGAGACGAAGAAGGCGGCGGTGGAGCCGGAGCCCAGGCCCACGGTCATCCCGTCCTGGACGCGGGCGGCGGCCGCCTCGCCGACGGCGCGTTTCTGGTCGTCCTGGGTCACGGCTTCACCTTCGCATACGCGGCGCGGAAGGCGGCGGCCCAGCCGGGCTTTGCGACCTGCCTTGCGCGCCCGAGCGCCAGGGCGTCGTCGGCCACGTCCTCGGTGATCACCGAACCGGACCCCACATAGGCGCCCGCGCCGATGCGGACCGGCGCCACCAGGGCGCTGTTGGAGCCGACGAACGCGCCCTCCCCCACCTCCGTCCGCGCCTTGGCGAAGCCGTCGTAGTTGCAGAAGATCGTCCCGGCCCCGAGGTTCGCCTTCGCGCCGACCGTCCCGTCGCCGAGGTAGGCCAGGTGGTTGGCCTTGGCGCCCGCGCCCATGACCATCGCCTTCAGCTCCACGAAGTTGCCCACGTGCGCCGCCGCCCCGACCTGGGTGCCGGGGCGCAATCGGGCGTAGGGGCCGATCAGGGCGCCCTCGCCCACGACCGCCCCCTCGAGGTGGCTGAAGCTCCGGATCACCGCCCCCGCCTCCACGCGCACGCCCGGCGCGAAGACGACATAGGGCTCGACCGTGACGCCGGACGCGAGCGCGGTGTCGTGGCTGAACATCACCGTGTCGGGCGCGCTCATCGCCACGCCGGCCTCCAGGGCCGAGGCGCGGCGACCGGCCTGGAACAGCGCCTCGGCGGCGGCGAGCTCAGCCTGACTGTTGACGCCCAGCACCTTGGCCTCAGGCGCGAAGGCCACCGCGACCGGCGCGCCGTCGCCCCGCGCCAAGCCTACGACGTCGGTGAGGTAGTATTCGCCCTTGGCGTTCTCGCACCCCACCTTCGCGAGCCAGCCGAACAGCGCATCCCTGCGCGCGGCCAGGACCCCCGAGTTGCACGCGGAGATCGCCAGCTCGGCCGGCGTGGCGTCCCTGGCCTCGACGATCCGCTCCAGCGCTCCGCCGGGGGAGGTCACAAGCCGGCCGTAGGCGGCGGGATCGGCGGCCTCGAACCCCAGCACCGCCAGGGCCGCCCCGCCCTCCAAGGCGTCGAAGAGCGGCGCGACGGCGCCCGCGTCGAGCAGGGGCGCGTCCGCGGTGGTGACCAGCACCTCGCCCTCGAACCCCTCCAGCGCGGCCTCCGCGGCGCGCACGGCGTCGGCGGTGCCGAGCGGTGGGTCCTGGACCGTGACCGCGCCCTCTCCGAGGCGCTGGGCCACGTGGGCGCCCACCTCGGGCGCGTGCGCGCCGACGACCACCACGATCCGCCCGCAGCCCGCCGCCCGCGCCGCGTCGATCGCGGCGTCCAAGAGCGTGCGTCCGCCCACCTTGTGCAGCACCTTGGGCAGGGGCGAGCGCATGCGCGTGCCCTTGCCGGCGGCCAGGATCACGGCGGCGCGTTCGGTCATGCGGGCGATTCCCTTCGCTTGCGTCGCGCAGGCGTTTAGCGGAAACGCCGCGCCATGCCGACAACCTCCGCGCCCGCCCCTCGTCCGCTGGACGGCGCCCTCGTCGTCTTCGACCTGGACGGCACGCTGGTCGAGACCGCGCCCGACCTGATCGGCGCGTTGAACGGAGTGCTGGCCGAGCGCGGGCACCCGCCGCTTCCCCTGTCGGCCGCCCGCCACCTCGTCGGCCGGGGCGCCCGCGCGCTCCTGACCCGGGGCTTCGAGGAGGCCGGCGAGCCGCTGACGGACGAGACCGCCCCGCCCTACGTCGCCCGCTTCCTGGAGATCTACGAGGCGCGGATCGCGCGGGAGAGCCACCCGTACCCTGGCGTGGCGGAGGCGCTGGACGCCCTGGAAGCGGACGGCGCCAAGCTCGCGGTCTGCACCAACAAGCCGGGCGGCCTCTCGCGCAAGCTGCTAGGCGAGCTGGGCCTGCTGGACCGCTTCGTTTGCGTCACGGGGGCCGACGACGCGCCGGTGCGCAAGCCCGATCCCGGCCACCTGCTCGCCTGCGTCGCGCAGGCGGGGGGCGCGGAGCGGGTGCTGATGGTGGGCGACTCCATCGCGGACGTGTCCGCCGCCCGGGGCGCGGACGTCCCTGTCCTGGTGGTCAGCTTCGGCTATACCGAGACGCCGCCGGCCGAGCTGGGGGGCGACGGGCTGATCGACGCCTTCGCCGCCTTGCCGGCGGCCGCCCGGCGGCTGCTGCGCCCGGCCGCGACCCACTGACGCGGGATTCGCCTGGCAGGTGACCTGATCACGGTTAACCCGCCAACCGGCGGGCGAGCGTGCTTGCGGTCCGGCCGGACCCTCCGATGCTCCGCCCCAAACGCCAGGCGGGGCCCTGGCCGGGGAGCCACGCCATGCCGATCCAAGTCGGGACCAACCACGCGGACAGCCTCACGGGCTCGGGTTCGCTCGACCTTCTGTTCGGCCGCGGCGGCGCGGACACGCTGACCGGCGGGAACGGCATCAGCGGCCTGTTCGGCGGCAAGGGCGCGGACCTGCTGCACGACGGGACCAGCGGCTACAGCTTCATGTTCGGCGGCCGCGGCGACGACGTGGTGGTCTCCACCCACGCCGACTTCATGGACGGCGGCTGCGGCGGGACGGACACGGCCGTGCTGCTGCGCTCGGCCTCGACGCAGAGCTTCAACATCGACCTGTCGCGCTGCATCAACGTGCTGGCCGACGGCACCATCATGACCGGCTTCGAGCGGCTGGTGTTCGACGGCGGCTCGGGCAACGACGTGGTCAAGGGCGGCTGCCTGGACGACTACCTGGCCGGCGGCGCGGGGCATGACGCGCTCTACGGCGGCGGCGGAAACGACCTGATCCTGGGGAACGCCACCGACAGCCTGTTCGGCGGGACCGGCGACGACGTGATCTCGATCACCGCCCTGCCGGCCGTCGTGGACGGCGGCTGCGGTACGGACACTCTGCGCATCGTCGGCCCCATGGCGTTCACCCCGGGCGTCGTGACCAACGTCGAGAAGTTCGTGGTGGTCGACGGCTTCCTGAACTTCGACCACGTCACGGGCGCGGGCGACCTCGTCAGCTTCAACAACTTCTTCGACGCCTCGGGCCAGCCGACCACCACGGGTCCCGGCCTCGTGATCTCCGTCGCCGAGACCACGCTTCCGGGCGAGCCGGCGCAGACGCAAGGCCCCGGCGTGATCATCCTGGGCTCCAGCCACGACGACAGCATCACCGGCGGCTCGGGCGACGACTTCCTGAACGGCGGCCGCGGCAACGACACCATCCACGGCGGCGACGGCTCCGACCGCATCGACGGTGGCACGGGGCTCG
>JASLDZ010000227.1 GCA_030151985.1 Caulobacteraceae bacterium
GTGACGATCCCGACCGCGCCCTTGGGCGAGAACTCGGCCACGCCCTTGCGCAGCTCGTCCTCCAGCGCCGCCTGCACGCGCAGGTCGATGGAGAGCGGAACGGTCCCGCCGCCGCGCGCCGCTTCCACGATGGCGGGGTCGAGCGCCTTCTCGGCGCCGGCGATGCCGTGGCCGCCGGAGTCGGAGAAGCCGATCAGGTGCGCGGCGGTGGCGCCCAGGGGATAGACGCGTCGCGCCTCCTCCTCGAAGCCCACGCCGGGCAGGCCCAGGTCGCGGACACGCTCGCGCTCCTGCGGGGTGAGGCCGCCGATCAGGTAGGCGCGGCGGTCGCCCTTCAGCGCGCCGTCGAGCCGCGCCTTGGACAGCTCCGGCAAGGCGGCGGCCAGCCCGCGGCGCACCTCCGCCTTGTCCCAGATCTCGTGCGGATCGAGGTAGAGGCCGTAGTGGGTGAGGTCGAGCGCCAGCAGCTGGCCGTTGCGGTCCACGAGGTCGGCGCGGGCGGCGGCGGGCAGCGGCGGGGCGTAGTCGCTGGGCGCGGCGTGCGAGAAGAGCGCGCGTTGGCCAGCGGCGACGCCCACGGCCACGAAGGCGCAGGAGAACAGCGCGAGCACGGCGAAGATCCGCAGGCGCGTGTCGTCCACCGCGCGGTCGGCGGCTCGGGCGCGCTCGAACGCGTGCTCCAGCGCCCACATGGCGTCCACGACCTTCCGCCACGCCAGCGCGGGCGAGAAGCCCGGCGAGGGCGCCGGCTGCGCGTCGTAGTCGATCCGGCTCATCGCGCCACCGCCGCGGCGGCCGGCGCGGGGACGGCGGCCAGGTGTCGGGAGATTTCCGGCAAGCTGTCGACGGGCGCCTCGCGCTTGGCGTCGGCGGGGGCGAGGCCCAGGTAGTCGGTCGAGATGCGCGTCAGGCGCTCGGGCGTCTCCAGGTGCGAGAGTTCGGCCTTGAGCAGGCGCACGCGGTGGCCCTCCTCGGCGATCCGCTGCTCCACGTCGCCGATCTGCGCGCTCTCGCGGCCCGCGCCCGCCTTGAAGGCGTAGACGCCCAGGATCAGCACCGCCAGGCACGCCACGGACGCCAGCTCCACCACGCGGAAGCCTTTGAAGCGGCGGTTGAAGATGTCGCCCAACCAGGTCATGCGGCGGCCTTCCAGGCGGGAGCGTTGGTGCGGACGGCGGCGCGCAGCTTGGCGGAGCGCGCGCGGGGATTGGCTGCGGCCTCGGCGGCGCTCGCGGCGAGCGCGCCGGCGCGCAGCAGGCGGAAGCTGGGCGCGGCGACGGCGGCCGTCGCCTGCGGCAGGTGGCAGGAGCCTGCGGGCCTTCTGCCCGCGCGCTCGGCCAGGAACGCCTTCACGATCCGGTCCTCCAGGGAGTGGAAGCTGACGACCACGAGTCGGCCGCCCTCGGTTAGGATTCGTTCGGCGGCGAGCAGCGCCCGCGACAGTTCGCCCAACTCGTCGTTCACCGCGATCCGCAGCGCCTGGAACACGCGGGTGGCGGGATGGATGGGCGCGCCGCGCCGGCCGCCGACCGCCTTCTCCACCGCCTCGGCGAGGTCGAGCGTGCGCGTAAAGGGCGCCTGCGCGCGGCGGCCGACCAGCACGTTGGCGATGTGGCGCGCCTTCTTCTCCTCGCCGTACTCGCGGAACAGCCGCGCCAGCTCCTCCACCGGCTTGCCGTTGACGAGGTCGGCGGCTGTGGGACCGTCCGTTCCCATCCGCATGTCCAACGGGCCGTCGTGCATGAAGGAGAAGCCGCGCTCGGCCTGGTCCAGCTGCATGGACGAGACGCCGACGTCGAACACGATGGCGTCGGGCGCCGGCCGGCCGGCCAGCGCATCCTCCAGCGTGGAGAAGGGCTGCGGCACGAAGCGGAAGCGGCCGGGGAACTCCGCGGCCAGGGCGGCGGCGGCCGGCGCGGCGGAGGGGTCGCGGTCGAAGGCGGTGACGTCGGCGCCGCGCTCCAGGAAGGCTTTGGTGTAGCCGCCGGCGCCGAAGGTCATGTCGACCACGTGCTCGCCGGACGCGGGGGCTGCGGCCTCCAGCACCTCGGCCAGCATGACGGGGACGTGCGGGCGCGCGCTCATGCGGCGCCTCCGCGCTGGCGGGCGCGCATCTCGGCCAGCCCCGCCCGCGCTGCCTCGCGCTGCGCCGCGCGGTGGGCGCGGAAGGCGTCGCGGTCCCAGATCTGGAAGCGGTCGCCTAGCCCCACGATCGCCACCCAGTCGGTGAGCCCGAACTGCGCGCACAGCTCCTCGGGCAGGACGATGCGGCCGGCGGTGTCGAAGCCCAGTCGGCTCATGCCGGAATACACGGTGGTCTCCAGCGCCGAGCGCAGCGGATCGCCGAACGGCAGCTCCTCGATCAGCGCCTTGTACTGGTTGAACAGCGCCTGCCCGCCACCTTCCAGGCAGTCCGCCTCGATGGATGGGAAACAGACGACGCCATCGAAGGACCCTGCGGCCAGCGCGCGGAACTCCTGCGGCACGACGATGCGCCGCTTCGCGTCGAGCTGCTTCTCGAACGTCGAGAGGAACACCCCGCTGCCGCTCCCGTGAAAGGCCCCAGCCCGGATCCCGCCGGGCCAAGTTGGGTTAACACGGGCTCAACTGGGCTGCAATGACACTGACCTGAAACGGGACAGTCTTGGACAAGGTGTCGCGCGTCCACCACAAGTTATAAACAGGTTGTTTACAGAACGGGGCAAGAACACTTGGAGGGCGGATCGCCGTGACTCCAAGCGCGGCAAGGGCTCGCGGCCAAGCTTGGGGCTCGCGGCGGGTCGTCCTGTGGAGGAAGCCGGCGGAACGGATGGGCCAGACGGCCTGTAAGCCGGGTTCTGTGCCGCCCCTCGAATGAGGGACGCGGCGGCCATTCCTCTGGACCGGCGCTCGCGCGCCGGTTCTCGCGACCAACCCGGACCTGCTCGGGGCGGCGACGCCCCTGCCCTCTCCTACTCACGCAAGAGGGCGCGCGGTCCCTATTCGGTCTTGCTCCAGGCGGGGCTTGCCATGCGGGGCGCGTTGCCGAACCCCCGGTGCGCTCTTACCGCACCCTTTCACCCTTACCCCCTTGCGAGGGCGGTCTGCTCTCTGTGGCGCTATCCCTGAGCCAGAAATCGCTCTCTGGCCCGGCGGGCGTTACCCGCCGCCTCGTCGTCGTGGAGCCCGGACTTTCCTCGATCCTCCATCGCTGGAAGACCGCGACCGCCCGGCCGTCTGGCCCGCGCGCGGTGTGACCGAAGCGCGACGCGGGGTCAATCGGTCCCATCCGGGCTCAATCCCGGGCGGCGCTCGGCGGAAAGCTTGCGAAGCCACACAGATTGTTCAGCAATCCCTGCGAACAGTGCTCGCCATGACCCGCAAGCCCCCCACAGCGACCTTCCTCCGCCGCTTCGCCGCGGACGAGTCCGGCGCCACGGCGATCGAGTACGGCCTGATCGC
>JASLDZ010000367.1 GCA_030151985.1 Caulobacteraceae bacterium
TGGTGGCCGACGCGCTCAAGAAGCAGGGCTTCCAGGTCCGGCTCGTCGACGACCCGACGCGGGCGCAGTTCACCGCCGCGGTGGCCGCCTTCGCCAAGAGCGCGCGCACGGCGGACGCGGCGGTGCTCTACTTCTCCGGCCACGGCATGGAGGCTTCCGGCGTCAACTACGTGCTCCCGCAGGACGCGGTGTTCGCCGCCGACGCGCTGATGGCCACGACGCTCCCCGCCTCCCGGCTGCGCGAGGGGGTGGCGAGCGCGCAGGCGGTGCGGCTCGTCATCCTGGACGCTTGCCGCAACAACCCGCTGGGCGGCGCCGGGGGCGGACTGGCGCGGGAGTCCGCGGGCTCCAGCTCCGAGGTGGTCACCATCATGGCCGCCGCGCCGGGCGAGGTGGCGAGCGACGGGGACGCGGTGGGGAACGGCCCCTTCGCCGTCGCGCTCGCCTCCGCCCTGTCGCGCCCCGGCATGACGGTCGGAGAGCTGCCCCGCTACGTCCAGACCGAGGTGCAGCGGCTGACCGGCCAGAAGCAGACGCCCGACCTGCAGGGCATCTGGCGCGAGGTGAACTGGTCCTTCAGCCCCGCGCCCGCCGGCGGCGGCTCGGCCGACGACCGGCGCAAGGCGGAGCTGGCGTTCTGGGAGGGCGTGCGCGACTCGAGCGACCCGGACGACTTCCGCGCCTATCTGGCGGAAGTGGACGCCGGGCGCTTCAGCGGCCTCTTCCGCAGCCTGGCGTTCAAGCGGCTGGAGAAGCTGGGCGCAGCCCCCGTGCAGGTCGCCGCGGCCAAGCCCGTCCCCACCGCGCCGATCCCGCCCAAGCCTGTCGGCTCGCCGATGGATCGCGCCCGTGTCGCGCTCGCCCGCGCGGACTACGCCACGGCCGTCGCCGAGTGGCGCACGGCGGCGGCGGCGGGCGACGGGGCGGCGATGTCGAACCTGGGGCTGGCGGTGGTGAACGGCTACGCGGGCGCGCCCGACATGGCGGCCGCCGCCGACTGGTTCAGGAAGTCGGCCGAGCGGAAGAACGCCGCCGGCATGACCAACTACGCCGCGCTGCTCCTCAACGGCGCGGGGGTGCGAAAGGACGAGAAGGCGGGCCTCCTGTGGCTGCGCCGCGCGGCCGAGGCCGGCAGCCCCAGCGCGATGGAGGCGCTGGGCGAGATCTACGCCCGGGGCGAGCGCGTGCCCAAGGACTCCGCCCAGGCCGCGCTCTGGATGAAGCGGGCGGTGGACGCGGGCGACGGCCCGGCGCTCACCGACCTCGCCTACTGGTACGAGGGCGGGCTGAACGTGCCGCGCGACACGGCCCGCGCGATCGAGCTGTACAACCGCGCGGCGCTGGCGGGGCGGGGCGCGGCCATGGTGCGGTTGGGCGGCTTCTACGAGGCGGGCGACCTGCTCCGGCAGGACCTGGTGCAGGCGGCGACCTGGTACCAGCGCGGGGCGGAGGTCGGTGATCCCGAAGCCATGCGGCGGCTCGGCGGCCTCTATGAGACCGGGCGCGGCGTGAGGGCGGACCGTGGGGCCGCGATCGGCTACTATCGGCGTGCGGCGCAGGCGGGAGACGGGCCGGCGCGCGAGGCGCTCGCGCGGCTCGGCGCGGCGGGGTGAGGAACGCGGGGGCGTGACATGGCGGGTTCCGGGGCGGGCGTAATCGTGAAGGCGGGGCGGGGCGCGGCGGCGGCGCTCACGCTCGTGCTCCTCCAGGCGCCGCCGGCGCCGGCGACCGCCGGCATCTTCGGCGGCGGCGGTAGCGCGGCGCTGAACGTCTGCGCCGCCGAGCGGGCGCCCCTGGTCGACCTGCAGAAGCAGTACGACCAGCTCGAGCATTCGCGCATGGCCAAGTCGGTGGGCGTGGGCGCGCTGGCCGCGGGGGCGACGCTGCTCTCGGGCCTGGGCGGCGGCCGGTTCGCCGGGTTCGGCGGCGGCGACTCCGGCGGCTCGTCGGGCGGCCTCTCCATCTTCGGGGGCGGCGGCGGGAGCAAGACCGAGCAGGTGATGACCGCCGTGGCCGTGGGCGTGTTCGCCTCCGTCGCCACCTACGTCGCGCTGAAGAGCGACGGGATCAACGACCGCCGCTCGCTGGCGCTGGCCGTGGACAACGACGCGCGCGGCCAGGTCGGCGTCGGCCGCACCACCGCCCAGTCCGCCCGTGCACTGACCGCCTGTCGGCAGCGCCAGATCGCCGACTTCCAGGCGCGCGCCGCCTCGGCCCCCAGCCCCAAGGCGATGGCGCGGGAGAAGGCCGACATCGCCGACGCCATCCGTCAGGACATCGCCTTGACCGACAAGGTGATCGGCCGCCAGTCCGACCTCGCCAAGACCTTCACCCAGGCTCGCGCCATGGCGGAGGGCTCGTCGGAGACGCAGGTGCTGGGTGGGCAGAGCGCCGCCTATCAGGGCGCGGGGGCCGCGCCGCAGCAGCTGCCGTCGAACTCGCCGCTGGCCAACCAGCCGCCTCCGCCCAAGGCTGTCGAGGCGCCCCGGGCGGTCGTCACCACGATCAAGGCCACCCCCGTTCGCGCCGCCCCCTCGGCCAAGGCCAAGGTGTTGACGACGCTGCCCCCCCGCCAGGAGGTGACCCCCGCCCAGGCCGCGCCCGCCCCCGGCTGGACGCCCGTTCTGGTCGACGGACAGACCGGCTACGTCCGCGCGGTCAGCCTGTCGGGGACCAAGGCCGCGCCGCCCTCCTCCCCCAACGCCCTCGCCCCCGCCGAGAACGTGAGGGAGTACAACAAGGTGGTTCTGGAGGCGCGGGACGAGGGGCCGAACCGCATGCGCAGCCTGCTCACCAACTTCTCCTGACCGCCGCCCGCCGGCGCACGGGCCGGCGAGCTTGGTAAACCGACCTTAACCCCCCTCCGCCACCAGTGGTCGGCGACGGAGTGCGGGTGGTGCGGACGATGGCGAATGTTGCGGCGAGCCGTTCGCGGCGGGGGCCGGCGCTGGAGGGCGTCTCGGCCGTCGCGGCGCGCGCCTGGGGCTCGACCCTCATGCTGCGGGCGCGGGGGCTGCTGACCGTCGCGGGCGGCGCCGCGGTGCTGGCGGCGCTGGCGAGCTGGCGCGCGGGCGACCCCAGCCTGAACGTCGCCTCGGGCGAGCGGGCGCACAACCTCCTGGGCGGCTTCGGGGCGACGCTGGCGGACGCGCTGCTCCAATCGTTCGGCCTGGGCGCGGCGGTGGCGGCGCTGGCGATGACCGCGTGCGGGCTGGCCCGCGCCTTCGGTCCCGACCCGATCGCCGGGCGCGGCGACCTGCGACTACGGGCGCTGGCGGCGACGGGAGGGGTGCTGCTGGTTTCGGCCGCCCTCGCCGCCGCCCCGGTTCCCGCCGCGTGGCCTCTCGCGCGCAGCCTGGGCGGCTTCTGGGGAGACGCGGTCACCGGCGGCCTGGCGCACCTCCTGGCGCGCGCGCACTTGCCGCTCGCGCACCTTGTGGTCGGCGGCCTGGCGGCCGTCGGCGCCGCGGCGGTGCTCGGCTGGGCGGCGGGACTCGGCCGGCACGACCTGGCGGCCGCCGGCGGCTGGGCGGCGAGCTCGGGCGTCCGCGCGGCGGGCGCGGCGGGACGCTTCGCCTCCGAGCGGCTCGCGCGCCGCAAGACCGCCGAGCCTGCGCCCGCCAAGCCCCGGGGCAAGCGGGTGGACGCCAAGGCGCACGGCGGCCTCTCCGACATCTTGGCCGCCGCCGCCGCGCCCGACGCCCGCGTCGCCGCGCCCGACCTGGACGAGGACGACGCCGACGCCGCCCCCTTCGACCACGACGATGCGGACGGTGCGCCCCCCCTCTCGGTGGCGCTCCCGAAGTCGGCGCCCAAGCCCTCCGGCCGGGAGGCGCGCGAGAACCAGAAGGCGTTTGGCTTCGTGCAGCCCGACGGCTTCCAGCTGCCCGAGCTGGCCATGCTCTCCAAGCCCAAGCCCCGCCAGGCCGCCTATGACGAGGGGGCGCTGCGCCAGAACGCCCGCATGCTGGAGGGCGTGCTGGCCGAGTTCGGGGTGAAGGGCCAGATCGACCAGATCCGCCCCGGCCCCGTCGTCACCCTCTACGAGCTGGTGCCCGCGCCCGGCGTGAAGTCGTCGCGCGTGATCTCGCTCGCCGACGACATCGCCCGCTCCATGAGCGCCCGCTCCGCTCGCGTGTCGGTGGTGCAGGGCCGCAACGCCATCGGCATCGAGCTGCCCAACGCCCGGCGCGAGACCGTCTACCTGCGCGATCTGCTGTCGTCGGCCGAGTACGAGAAGACCGGCCCGAACCTGCCCATGGCGCTGGGCGAGACGATCGGCGGCGAGCCCTACATCGCCGACCTCGCCAAGATGCCCCACCTCTTGATCGCGGGCACCACCGGCTCGGGCAAGTCGGTGGGCGTGAACGCGATGATCCTGTCGATCCTCTACCGCCTGCCGCCCAGCCAGTGCCGCTTCATCATGATCGACCCGAAGATGCTGGAGCTCAGCGTCTACGACGGCATCCCGCACCTCCTGGCGCCCGTGGTCACCGACCCGAAGAAGGCGATCGTGGCGCTGAAGTGGACGGTGCGGGAGATGGAGAACCGCTACCGCCTGATGTCCAAGATCGGCGTGCGCAACGTTGGCGGCTACAACGAGAAGGCCAGGGACGCCCAGGCCAAGGGCGAGCGCTTCGCCCGCACGGTGCAGACCGGCTTCGACGACGCCGGGCGCCCGATCTACGAGACCGAGGAGTTCGCGCCCGAACCCATGCCCTACCTCGTCGTGGTGATCGACGAGGTGGCCGACCTGATGATGGTCGCCGGCAAGGACATCGAGGGCGCGGTGCAGCGGCTGGCGCAGATGGCGCGAGCGGCGGGCATCCACCTGATCATGGCCACCCAGCGCCCCTCGGTCGACGTGATCACCGGCACGATCAAGGCCAACTTCCCCACCCGCATCAGCTTCCAGGTGACGAGCAAGATCGACGCCCGCACCATCCTGGGCGAGCAGGGCGCCGAGCAGCTCCTGGGCCAGGGCGACATGCTCTACATGGCCGGCGGCGGCCGCATCCAGCGCCTGCACGGCCCGTTCGTGGGCGACGGCGAGGTCGAGGACGTCGCCAAGTTCCTCCGCGCGCAGGGCCAACCCCAGTACCTGGAGGAGATCACCGCCGCCCCCGACGAGGACGAAGACGGCGATCCGCTGGGCGGCCTCGACGGCGAAGGCAGCCCCGGCGACCTCTACGACCAGGCCGTCGCGGTGGTCACGCGCGACCGCAAGGCCTCGACCTCCTACGTCCAGCGCCGCCTGCAGATCGGCTACAACCGCGCCGCCTCCCTGATCGAGCGGATGGAAAAGGAAGGGGTCGTGGGCGCCGCCAACCACGCCGGCAAGCGCGAGGTGCTCGTCCAGCCGCCGCCTCCAATGTAGACTGCGGCCATGGACCAGACCCTGACCGAAGTCGGCTTCACCGTCGACGATCCGGAGACCGAGAACCTCGTGCGCCAGTTCGCCCGCGAACGCTCAGTCGGACTGGCCGAGGCGATCAAGCTCGCCGTCCTTGAGGCGCGGCGGGCCAAGGCAGCCGATCGCGCTCGGATGGAGGCTGCGATCCGCGAGGTCCAGGATCGTGTGGCGTCCTACGGCGAGACGGGACTCGTCGCCGACAAGGCGTTCTACGACTCCCTCAACGACGAAGAGGACTGATGTTCGTCGATGCTTCGGCGCTCGTGGCGATTCTCACGCGCGAGCCGGAGGCCGCCGAGCTGACGAGCCGGCTGCTGAGCGGCGACCGTCGAACGACATCAGGGCTCGCCGTTTGGGAGGCAGCCGTCGCGATTGCGCGAGTCCGGAAGGCGTCTGTCGAGTCGGCGGCGTCGGACGTCCATGACCTTCTGCGTGGGACGCAGATCGAGGTCGTCCCCATCGGCGCTGAGGAAGCCGCCCTCGCGCTCGCCGCCCACGCCCGCTTCGGCAAGGGCCGCCATCCCGCGCGGCTGAACATGGGCGACTGTTTCGCCTACGCTTGCGCCCTGCGCCATGGCGCTCCCCTGCTCTACAAGGGCGACGACTTCGCCCTGACGGACGTCCCCTCGGGCTGATGCGTCGCCTCTCGCGCGAATTCGCCGCAGGGACTCTTCGCGCGATCGGAGTCCTCCGCCCCGGAAAGCGCTTGCCCGATTCGATCCGTTAAGGGAGTGTAACGGTGTCGATTCCAAGGGGTTACGGGGGACTCTGAACATGCTGGCACAAGTCGGGGCGCCGGCCGCCGCGATGCGCGCGCATGAGGAGATGTTCGCCTACTGGGCGTCGCGCCGGGAGAGCGGGCGCCTGCCCGGCCGCGCCCACATCCACCCCGCCCACATCAAGCGTCACCTGCCCACCGTCAGCCTGATCGACGTGGTGCGCGACGAGGCGGGCGCCCGCCGCTACCGCCTGCGGCTGGCGGGCACGGGGCTCTACGGCGTCTACGGCGGCGAGATCACCGGCAAGGCGCTGGAGGAGGTCTACGCCCCCGCCGCGATCGACTACTGGACAGGCGAGCTCGACAAGGTGGTGGAGGACCGGCGGCCCGCGGTAGGGATGCACTCGCTGTCGTGGCGAGGCGCCCAGCACCTCTCGATCCTGTGGCTGCGGCTGCCGCTCGCCAGCGACGGGCGGGAGGTCGACATGATCCTCGGCTACGACGCGCCGGTCGGGGGCACGTCTGCGCAGGCGATGAGCGGCATCCGCGCCGCCTGAAGCGCCCCGCGCGTCCGGCGTCCAAGGCTGACGCAGGAGACGCACGTCTCCGTTGCGGGGCATAATAGGAAAGTTATCCTCCCATTTGGACGGCAGGGCACTGTCGTCCGGGCCGGCGGCGCGTGTGGCCGCCGGGAGAGGATGAGCCCATGACGCCTGCCCCCTGTCCGCGTAACGCGACCCGCTCGCCGGCCGCCGCCGGCGCCCTGCCGCACCTGCCGCCGCCGCTTCCGCGCCCCGACGAGCGCGACGCGGAGCTCGCCGCCCTTGTGGCGCACCTGTCGGCCTTCGCGGTGGGCGTGCAGGCGCAGGAGCTCGGGCGGATGACCCGGTGCAGCGCCGCCGCCGCTCGCGCGCGGCAGGTGGCGATGTACCTCGCGCACACCGCGCTGTCGTGGCCGCTGAGCCGGGTGGCGGCGGCGTTCGGGCGCGACCGCACCACCGTCTCCCACGCCTGCGGCCGGGTCGAGGACTGGCGGGACGACGCCGGCTTCGACGCCCGGCTCGGCGAGCTTGAGGCCTGCCTGCAGGCGATGCCGCAACCCCGCGCGCTGGCCAGCGGGCGGGGCGCATGAGGCCGGAGCTTCCCCGGAACGCGACCGAGGCGGAGCGCCTGGCGGAGCGCGCCGCATCCCTCCTCGCCCGGCCCGGCGCGTGGCTGGAGCCGGCGGCGGAGGGCTATGTGGTGCGCGCGGGGGCGGACCGCCGCCGCCGGCCCGCCCTGCGGATCGACGAGGCCGGCTTCCACGCGCTGGTCGCCGCGCCCGGCCTGCGTCCGAGGGGTGAGGGAGGCTGGACGCTGCGCACGCCCCCGTCGCGGACCGCGGCGGCGCCTCCCGCCGGCCGGCCGGGCTTCGTCCCCGGCGAGCGCCCGGTTCCGGAGGAGGGCGGCCGTACCGCGACCCGCGCCGCCAACCTGGGCGAGAGCCCGCTGGCATGGCTGGCGCGCCGCCGCGACCCGCAAGGCAACCCCTGGCTGTCCGCTGCGGAAACGGCCGCCGCCGAGCGCCAGCGGGCGGACGTGGAGGCGGCGGGCCTGATCGGCCGGCTCACCATGCGCTGGGACGGCCAGCCCCGAGGCGGCGGCGTGCGCGTCGATCCGGCGGAGCGGGCGCGGGCGGCCAAGGCGCGCGCCCAGGCGGCGCTGGAGGCGGTCGGGCCGGGCCTGCGCGAGATGCT
>JASLDZ010000390.1 GCA_030151985.1 Caulobacteraceae bacterium
AGGAACTGGGCGGGGTCGCGCGCCAGATCACGCCTCCCTGATCGCCCCTCGAGGTCGGCGCCAGAGGCGCCGGCCTCACTCCTCTTCGCGTCGAAGGATCGCTCATGAAGGTTTGGCTGCGAAGAGACGTTCACGTCGTGCAGAGCGGGGCGAGCCTCGTCGTCCTGGATCTGTTGGCTGACGCCTATTCCATGATCCCTGTTCCGGCGGGAGCGGGACCGGTCAAGGTTGCTCCCGGCTTCATCGAAACCGACGACCCGCCGATCGCCCAAGCCTTTATTGAAGCGGGTCTGACCACCCACGTGCCCGCCCCAGCTCTCCCGGAAGCCCCTGCTACGGAACCGAAGGCGTCGGCCGGCTGGAGCGCCCGCCCAAGCGCCCTGCGCGACCTGACCGGTCGATCGGTCGAGGCGCCGCGGTTGCGCGATGGCTTAGATGCGGCGCGCGCGCTTGTGCTGTCATCCTGCCGATTTCGCAGCTGGACCTTGGCTCGGCTCGTCGGCTCCGTACGGGCTGGCCGACACCTCTCACCGCCGTCGCCTGACGCCAGCGAGGCGGCCCTGCGGCGTGCTGCGGGCTTCGCCCGCCTGCTGATCTGGTGGCCTTGGCAGGGCGAGTGCCTCTTCAGGTCCTACGCCCTGCTGGCCTTCCTGCGGCTAGGAGGCCATCAGGCGGCGTGGGTGTTCGGCGTCAGGACGCGGCCCTTCCTCGCCCACTGCTGGGTCCAGGTCGGCGATGTCGTCCTGAACGACGAACTCGAGCGGCTGAAAGCCTTTCAGCCGATCCTCCAAGTCTGATCCCATGACCGTGTTTGTCGCGGCGGCATGGCCGACGGAGCAACCGGTGCTGGTGGCGAGGGTCGCGCGCCTCAGCGCCCACCTGGAAGCCTGCGGTTGGCGCACGGTCTTCCGAGAGCCTGGTCTGCGGGTCTGGGGTCGGATCGATCGCACTCTGCGCGCCCAGCCGCTCGGCGGGGACGGCGGCGTGCTGCTCGGCGACGTGTTCGCCAAGAGCAACGGCGCGCCCTTCAACCCTGTCATGCTGCGCCTGGGGAAACTGCCCGACGAGACGGTGGCGCGGCAGCTCTCCGAACGGGCATGGGGCTCTTACGTCGCCATGTGGCGGCTCGACGACGGGCGCGGCCTTCGCCTCCTGAGAGAGCCGTGTGGATCGGTTGAGGCTCTGATGTGGAGGCGCGCAGGGCTGGTCTTCGCGAGCTCCACCCTCTCGGCCCCCGGCCTCTCGAGCCTCTTGCCTCCAATTGGCATCGACGAGACGCGTTTGGCCGCCATTGTAAGGAACGGAGCGGAAGCGGCCGGAGCGCTGGCCCTGGTGGACATCACCGCCGCGGCTCCGGGCCATCTTCTCGACGCGAGGGCCGCGCAGGGCCGCCAGACCTGCATCTGGACGCCGGCGGGAGCGGCGCGGGCGGCGCAGAAGGCCGGCCTCGCACCGGTCGAAGAGCTCCAACGGCAGCTTTCGGCGGTGGTCGATCGCTGCGTCGCCGCATACGCCTCGCCCGGCTCGACGGTGATCGCCGAGGTCTCGGGCGGCCTCGACTCGGCGATCGGAGCTTCGGCCCTGTCGCGGGCGCGAGGCGCAAAGGTGGGCGCCTGGCTGAACTACCATGTCGAAGACGAGGAGGGCGACGAGCGATTCTACGCGCGGGCCGTAGCGACGCGCTTGAATGTTCCGCTCAGCGAGATCGGCAAGCCCTCGACCGCGTTCACCGAAGAGGCGCTGGCGGCGATCTCGACCACGCCTCGTCCCAGCTTCAACAGCATGGACTTGGGCTATGATCAGGATGTCGCGCGCAGAGCCGAAGCTCTGGGCGCGACGCGGATCTTCACGGGTCAGGGGGGTGACACGGTCTTCTTCGCCTCGCGCACGCCGCTGATCGCGGCCGACGCGCGACGACGGGAGGGCTGGCGCACTCTGTTCAGCCCCCAGCTACGCGACCTGGCCATCCAGACCCGCCAATCGGTGTGGTCGGTGATGAAGACGGCGGCCTCCGGCGACGCTGGCTTGAGGCGCAGGAGCTTGTGCGAGGAGCCTGACGATCCGCAGGTCCACCCGTGGTTATCCGGCGTCGAGGAGCTGCCGCCGGCCAAGGCCATGCAGGTGCGCGACCTGAAGTTCGCGCTCCTCTTCCACGGTGAATGCCAGCGGTCGCAGCAGGCGCTCCTTGTCCATGTTCCGCTGCTGCAGCCGGTTCTTGAACAGTGCCTCGCCATCCCTGCCGACATCCTGGGGGAGGGGGGACGCGACCGAAGGCTTGCGCGCGCCGCCTTCGCGTCGCGCCTGCCGGACGTAGTGGTTAACCGCCGGGGCAAGGGAGACATGACGGCGGCCTACGGCAGAGAGCTCAGCGCCGAGGCCCCCTTTCTTCGCGACTACCTCCTTGGCGGGAGCTTGGTGCAACGCGGGCTGGTCGACGCCCACGACCTCGAGGAGCGCTTGCACGACGAGAGCCTCCTGCGCTCGGCCGACTACGCCGACCTCTTGGATCTCACGGCGACGGAGGCGTGGACGCGCCGCTGGAGCGCCTTCCAGAGCGTCGAGCCGCCTTGGATGTAGGCAAGGTGCGGCTAAGGAAGACGCGCACCTCCTCGAACAGTCGGCGCAGGTTGGCGGGGCTCTGGATGATGTGCCCCTCTCCCCAAAACGTGACAAGGCGCGCGTCCTTTCCCACCCGCTTCAGCGCGGAGAACATCTCCTCGCCCTGGCCAAGGTTCACGAAATCCTGGTCGCCGAACAGAATCAGAACCGGGGCCTTCATCTGATCCGCGTGCAGCGCAGGACTGCTTCGAAGGTATCGATCCGGCGCCTCCCACGGCGAGCCCATGAGGTGGCCTTGCCCCGCTTCGCTCCAGCCGAGCATCACCTCGCGGCGGCGTGTGTCGTCCAGCGCGACGCGGACGGGGGAGGGGAAGACGCCGCGGTTGCTGAAAAGGTCGCTGGGGCCCGACTCCGCGATGACGGCGCGGTAGCGAGGGTCGCGCTCGCCGAGCACGAGCGCGGCCCAACCGCCGAAGCTGTGGCCCCAGACGCCGATGCGAGCGCTGTCGACTCGTCCGGTGGCGACCGCGGCGTCGACGGCGGATCCGACGTTTTCCACCAGCCCTCCCGCCGGGTCGGTGCTGTCGACAGGCCGAGGCGTGCTGGGAACGAGGGTGGCGTAGCCGAGGCTCGCGAGCACCTGCGGATTTGGACCCGGCAGGAACCCTCCAGGGCCGTAGGCGTCGGAAGCTGCAGCGTGAACCGCGCCGGGGTAGGGGATCACGATCAGAGGCGCACCGCCGCGCTGCTGCGTCGGCAGGTACAGCCAGTCCGTCTGAAGTGATCCGTCCGGCCCCCTGTGCGTCAGGCGCTGCGCGATGGCGGGGTCCACATCGTGCAAGGAGCCATTCAAGCGCATAAGGAGGTCGGATCGGCCGCCGCCTTCAATGACGAGGTTGACGACGCCGTGCGCGTCGGTCCTCGAACGCACCTTCCACCGCTCGCCTCGAGCGAGCACCTGATCCCCGCTGCGATCGGCTTCGAGGTCGGGGCGTGGGGCGGCGACCTCGGGGGAGAGGATGGCGCGAAGACCGGGCAGAGGCGCCTCTCGAGCAAGAGACGAGGCGATCGTCGACTTCGGCGGTGCATTCGGCGGAATGGCTCGCACGCGCCGGGCCTCGCCGTAGAAGACCGTCGAGCCGTCGCGCTCCCGCGACAAACGGGGAACTGGATCGCCAAGGCTGGCGGTCAGATTTGCGGGGACCGCTCCCTGGGCGACGTACCAGTCGGAGCGCCCGCCGACGGGATGGGCCCAGACAAGAGGCGCGTCCCCCCACCAGGTGGCGGGCGTGACCGCCAGCTGTTCGCTGCCGAAGGGCGTGACGGTCGGCCGAAGCGCGCCAAGCGACAGTTCGCGCACGTCCGGCGTGTCGCCGGGCGCGATCTCGACAAAGCGTCCCTGCTCCCAGGTTTGGGCGTCGCGCGTGCGGGCGTAGACGAGGAGAAGATCCTGGTGCGGCGCCCAGCTGAGCAGCGTCGCGGTGATGTCGCATGAGGGGCAGGGGCTCGACAGCCGCCCTGTCGCAAGATCCAGGAGGCTGAGGCGACGTCGGGGCGTCACGTCGGAGAAGCCCAGGAGCGGGTGGCCTCCCAGGTCCACGTCTTCCGCTGGAGCCGTCAGCGCCAGGTAACGGCCGGAGGCGGAGAGCTCCAGGTCGTCGAAGCCGCCGCTCCCCAAGACGCGACCGCGGCCATGGCCTAAGTCGATGGCCACGACCTCCGTCGTGTCGCGAGGATGATAGGTCGAGAACGTTCCGCTGCCGATCGCGGAGGTCGAGGCGCGGGCTCCGGCGCGTTGCAGGGCCCAGAGGCGGTTGAACGCGGCGTAGGTGGCTTGGCCGTCCCGGAGCGCATTCGCGATCCGACCCGCTCGGGGAGACAGGAACACCACCTCCCGCTCGGAGCGCCAGACGATCGTGCGCCCGGCTTCCGGCGGCTCCAGAGCGAAGCCGGACCAAGCGATGCGGCCCGTGGCGAGGACCAGCACTCCGAGCTCGAGCCGCTCGGCTCGCCAGCGGCCGACCGCCATCAGCCGGCCCGAGGGTGAGAACGGGCCGGCGACGTAGCCGCTCGCCTGGTCTCGGGCGACCCGGCGCGGCCGGGGCGAGCGGGTCAGGTCGAGCGTCCAGAGCCGACCGAGCGACAGCGACAAGGCGGTCTCGTTGTCGAAGGCGGGGGCGCAGGCGTAAGGCTGCGAGATCTCCAGCACGACATGACGCCGATCGGGCGACGCATAGACGTGCCGGATCTCGCGCCAGCGGAGGAGGTCGGCGACGGCGAAGGGTCGCGCAAACGCCGGCGACGCCGCCGCCAGCACGACCAGAAGGATCGCCAGAGAACGCATGGGCGTGGGGCGTCGGTTGTGGAAGCGGTGCGCTACCAGCCGCGCGTGAGCTGGACCGACACCACCCGCCCCAGCGCGTCGGCGTTGGCGGGGTCGTACCCGACCGCCGCCGGCGAGTCGTAGAACGGCGGATCGGCGTCCAGAAGGTTGGAGGCGTTCAACGCCAGGCTCAGCCCCTTGAGCGGCCCCGCCTTGGCGGGTGAGCGCCACAGGAGCTGCAGATCGACGGTGGTCCAAGGGTCCACCGAAGCGCCGGCCGCTGTGACCGCGCTGTCGACGAAGTTCAAGCCGGCGGTCGCGCCATAGGCTCCGTGGGTCCAGGTGGCCGAGCTCCGGAAGCGCAGGTCGGCAGGTTGCTCGGCGTGGCCCACCAGATCAACGGCGTCGGCCGTGGGCGTCAGACGTCGGCGATAGTCCAGAAGGTAGGCGCCGTTGAACGCGAGCTCGAGGCTGTCGGCGCCGAAGGCGCGACGGTAGTTCAGCGCCACATCGATCCCGCGAACGTCAAGCGACGAGGTGTTCACATAACGGGCGTCGATGATCGCGCCGTACGCCGACGGTGGAAAGAGGTCGGCGCTGGACGACGTCGAGGTGGCTAGAAGGGCCTGGATCCTCTGAAGGTCGGCGGGGTTCGTCGAGGGGGTCAGGCGCGTCACGAAGGCGGCGTAGCTGGGATCGCTGAGGGCGCTGTCGATGTTCTCGAGCACCGGCGTCCCGATGCGGTTGTCGTAAGCGATGTCGAACCAGGTGGCGGCCATCGTCAGGCCTCTGACCTGCGAGGGGCTGTAGTCGGCGCCCAAGGTCCAGGAGGTCGCGGTCTCGGGCTTGAGGTCGGGGTTGCCGCCGTAGCGGATCAGGGAGAGCGACTGGTCCGCGCCGATGAAGGCCGGACCGACCGCCTGCTGCGCGAACACCTCCGTCAGCGCGGGCGCCCGGAACGACGTGCCGTAGCTGGCTCGGAGCTTCAGATCGTGCGTGGGGACCCAGATCAGCCCGAGCTTTGGATTGCCGGTCAGGCCGAAGTCCTCGTAGTGCTCGATCCGTCCCGCCAGCGAGAGCTCGAGACGCTGGACCGCCGGCATGGCGTTGGACGGCCCCACGAGCGGAACCCTGAATTCGGCGAACACCGCCCCCAGGGTGCGGGCGAAAGTCTGTCCCGGCTGGACGTCGGGGCTGGCGCCGTCGAGGAGCGAGATGCTGGAGGTCTTGAAGAGTTCGCGTCTGACCTGCGCGCCGACGGCGGCCTTCACGTCGCCGCCGGGGAGCGCGAGCACGGTCCCGTCCGCCTTGACGTTCAGTTCCGCGATCCGGCTCAGGGTGCGTATGTCGGCGTAACCCGAGCTGATGAAGCGCAGCACGCTTGCGGCGTTCGAACCCGTGGCGCCGAAAGGATCGAAGTAGCCATCCCGAGACGTCGTGAAGGCGGTGGCCGGATCGTCGGGGACCGATCCCAGCGCCTCGTTCAGAAAGCCGCCGTTGATCAGGTTGGTTGTGCGGATGCGCCCATCCTCCGCCGCGTAGTCGCCGTAGGCGTCGATCTTCCAGGTGCGACCGACGTCGAGGGTCGCCCCGGTGGAGACCGCGAAGTTCTGCGTGACGCCGGAGTTGTGGACGGGACCGAGCTCGTCGCCGAAGGCGTAGCCGATGATCTCGCTCGAGGCTCCGTCCGGAGATGCGAAAAAGGGATTGGCGGCGGTCGCCTGGAAGACGCTGAGGTTCTCCGGCAGGTCGTAAGAGAAGCCGCGACGGCTGTAGCGAGCCTCGAGGTTGAGCGACAGGCGCGGCGTGAGCGTCTGGTCGGCATGGAGGTAGAGGCTGTTGCGGTCCTGCTGGGGCAGGATGTTGGACAAGGCCCTGTAGTTCTCCAGGTTCGCCTGCCCCGCGACGAACTGAGGGCCGCTCGCTCCTGGAACGATGGCGTAGGCGGGGACGTAGCTGAAGGTGTCGGGATCCAGCGCCAGCACATTGCCGGGGTGACTGTAGACGAGCCGGTGGTCGGTCCCGCCCAGCGGACGAAGGTCCGCGTCGCGGGTGAAGCTTCGCTCCCGCGCCGCCAAGCGGGTCTGGTCCTGATACTCGTAGGAGATGAGAAGCCGGCCGGAGGACCAGGTCTTGCCGAAGGTCTGTCCCAGAAGGGTGTCGCCGTCCCCACCGCGGGTCGCTCCGCCGTAACGAAGGCGGGTCTCGGCGCCGTCGAAATCGGTGCGCAGGATCACGTTGACGACGCCGCCGACCGCGTCGGAGCCGTAGAGCGCTGACGCGCCGTCGAGCAGCACCTCCACGCGGTCGACCGCGGCCGTCGGCACCGCGCTGAGATCCGCGAAATCGCCCTTCAGGCCTGAGCCGGCCATGCGCCGGCCGTTGACCAGGACGAGGGTGGAGGTGCTGCCGAGGCCGTGAAGGTTTACGCCCGACGAGACGGCGTAGTTGGTGGCGAGGCCGTCCGACCCGATCAGGGACGTCTGGGGGGTGCTCGTGCCGCCGAAGTTCTGAGGGAGGGCCGCCAGCGCCTCGGCGACGGTGGCGTGACCCGCCCTGTCCAGCGCGTCGCGGCTGAGGCTCAGAACCGACGACGCGCTTTCCGCCCGCCCTCGGATCAGGCTTCCGGTGACCACGAGCTCGTCCACGACGGGCGCCGCCTCCGCCGGCGGGGGAGACGAACTGATCGCGTCCGAGACCTCGCGTCCGGTCGTCGGAGGGAGTCGCCGGAGGACGACGACGCCAGGCCGGCTATGGATCACCGTCACGGGCACGCCCGTGAGGAGGCGATCCAGAGCGGCCTCGGCGCTCATGGAGCCCTCGACCGCCGGCGCGATGCGACCGGAGACAAGGTCGCGATCGAACAGGATCTGCTGGTGGCTCTGAGCCGCGAAGGTCAGCAGCGCGCCTTCGAGAGGGCCAGCCGGAACCGCGAAGTGAAG
>JASLDZ010000393.1 GCA_030151985.1 Caulobacteraceae bacterium
CGCATGGCGTCGTGCACCAGGGCGTCGCCGCGGTCCTGCGAGCCGGTCAGCGCCCGCGCGTAGCGTCGCAGGTACGGAGCCTGGCGCATGATCTGCTTCGGCATCGACACGTCCTCGCCGGCCTCGCGCTGCGGCGCATCCGACCGGGAGCCTCCCGGTCGGGGACGAGCCCCGCCCAAGCCGGCGAAACGGCCGATCCTCATACCAGTTCCTCGCCGGCGGCGGCCCCGACGGGCGGGACGCGGCCTCTTCGCATGCGAGCGCCGGGCGTTGCAGGCGGCATTTCCGCGCTGCGTCCTATTGGCCCAAGAGGTTGCTGACGATGTTGACGCCCAGCGCCAGGACGAGGGTGTTGAAGCCGAAGGCCACCAGCGCATGCGCGGTCGCCAGGTTCCGGAAGCTGGTGTTGGTGAGGCTGAAGTCCGAGACCTGGAAGGTGGCTCCCATGCAGACGGCCACGTACCAGAAGTCCTTGTAGGTCTCGGGCGGGTCGCCGGTGAACTTGATGCCCCGGTCGATGCGGCCGTCGTCGTCCCCGTCGCCGAAATACTTGTGCGCGTAATGCAGCGTGAAAATCGACTGCACCACGAACCAGCTCAGCACGATGGTGGTGACGGCCATCAGCGCCAGCCAGTCCGTGCCGCCGTGCGATCCCTTCGCCTCCCTGAGCGCGACGATCACCGAGGCGAAGCTGGAGGCGACCGCCGTCAGCACCAGCGCCATGATGACCGAGCGGTTCTCGTCCTCCTGGCAGGCGGTGCGCCTGACGCTCTCGGCGTCGGCCTTCACGATCGTCCAGAGCGTGGGGCCGAGGTAGGCCAAGCAGGCGAGGTTCCACCCGACGAGGGAGGAGGCGCCCGGCTTCAGCCCTGTCGCATGGGCGGCCAAGCCCGCGCAGACCCACACCGCGCCGGCGAGCAGCACGCGCCAGCGCCTCTGCAGAAATCCCTTCTTGCGCACGGCCGCTCCTCCCGTTGGGCTCCGGGAGGGTGGGCCGATTCCTTTGAGGGCGTTCGGGGAACAACGGCCAAGCCGTCCGGTTACCTCTGCAATCGGGGCGCGCCCCTGCCCGGCACAAGGAGGAGAGCGATGGCGCAGAGCGAAGGATCGACGGCGACGGCGACCGGCAAGTCCAACCGCGGCTTCGCGTCGATGGACCGCGAGAAGCAGCGCGCGATCGCCCGCAAGGGCGGCGAGAGCGTGCCCAACGAGAAGCGGTCCTTCTCGCAGGACCGGCAGCTGGCCGCCGCCGCGGGCCGCAAGGGAGGCGAGGCCTCGCAGGGCGCGCGCCGCAAGCCCGACTGAGGCCGCCCGCGCGGCTCAGATCGGCGCGCCTCAGCTCTCCAGGAGCATGACGGCGAAGGCGTGAGGCTCGGCGGACGTCCACCGGGCCACGCTGCGCCAGCCCGCCTCCGCCGCCAGCGCCTCGATCGCGCGGGCGGCGTACTTGTACGAGTTCTCCGTGTGGATCGTCTCGCCGCGCCGGAACGCGAAGCGCCGGCCCGCGACGGTCGCCACCTGCGCCTCCAGGCTCTCCAGGTGCATCTCGACCCGGCTCTCCGCGTCGTTCCAGACCGCGCGATGGGCGAAGGCGTCGACGCGCAAGTCCCCTTCCAGCTCCTGGTTGATCCGCGACAGCAGGTTCAGGTTGAAGGCCGCCGTCACGCCCTGCGCGTCGTCGTACGCGGCCTCGAGCACCGCCGGGTCCTTGCGCAGGTCCACGCCCAGGAGGAACAGCGACCGCTCGCCCAGCGTGCGGCGCGCCTGCTCCAGGAACCGCCGTCCCTCCGTCGGGGTGAAGTTGCCGATCGTGGAGCCGGGGAAGAAGCCCACCCGGGGTCGCGCGGCGGCGGCCTCGGGAAGCGCGGTGGAGCGCGTGAAGTCCCCCCGCACCGGCAGCACGCGCAGCGTGGGATAGGCGTCGCCGATCGCCTTGGCGGCGGGCGCCAGCGCATCCTCTGAGATGTCGATGGGCACATAGGCGGCGACCTGCGGGGCGGCGTCCAGCAGCAGGCGCGTCTTGCGGCTCGACCCGCTGCCGAACTCCACGAGCGCGGCGCCGTCGGGGATGCGCGCGGCGATCTCGGCCGCCGTCTGCTCCAGCAGCGCCAGCTCGGTGCGAGTCGGGTAGTATTCAGGCAGCTCGGTGATCTGTTCGAACAGCGCCGACCCCGCCTCGTCGTAGAGCCACTTGCTGGGCAGCGCCTTGGAGGGGCGCGACAGGCCCTCCAGCACGTCGGCGCGGAAGGCGCGGCGCTGGTCGTCGCCGTCGAACACGTCGCCGGCGAGCCGGACGCCGAACATCTGCCAGCGCCGGTCGGGGGGGAAGAAGTTGCGGTAGGTGGCGCGGCCGTGCCCCGGCGGCGTGGCGCTGGAGCCGCCCCGCAGCACGATCTGGTTGACCATGAACTTGCCGTTGTACTCGCCCACCGCACCGGCCTTGGGCTCGAACCCCGGGTAGGGCGCGTAGGCGCTCGCCGTCCACTGCCATGCCGTGTCGTAGAGCTGCCGAAGCGCCGTCGCCTCGCCGTC
>JASLDZ010000280.1 GCA_030151985.1 Caulobacteraceae bacterium
CCTGCAGCTGCGCGAGCGCCTGGCGGCGCTGCGCCTGCGTCTCGGCGTCGACGAGGTCGGCGATCCCCTCCGCCTCGGTCAGGTCCAGCTTGCCGTTCTCGAAGGCGCGGCGGGTGAACTCACCGGGACCGGCGGGACGCGAGCCTGAGGCCGCGAGCGCCTCGACCACCGCCTCCACCACGGCGCGGCCGCCGTGCAGATGCAGCTCGGCGGCGTCCTCGCCGGTGAAGCTGGCGGGGCCGGGGGTCCAGAGGACCAGCGCACGGTCGATCGCCTCCCCCCCGGCGTCCCGGAGCGTACGCAGGCTGGCGCGGCGGGGCGGGGGCAGCCGTCCCGCGAGCCGTGACGCCGCCTCGCCCGCTCTCGGGCCAGAGATTCGCACCACGGCGACCGCGGCGCGCCCGGGCGCCGTCGCCAGCGCGTGGATGGTGTCGGTCACGCGGGCGCAGGGCCGGAGCGGCTCACTTGGGCCGGGACGCGCCCGTCAGGGCGCCGGTCGCCGCGGCGCTCATCAGCTTCTGGAACTGCTCGGTGGCTTGGCCGCCCATCGCCATCCAGCTCTTCAGCAGAGTCTCGGGCTCAAGCATGGCGATGTTGGCGTCCATCCGGCGCTTCATCTCGTCCACGATGTGCGCGTTCAGCGGCGTCACGTCCGGCAAGCCCAGGAAGGCGCGCGCCTCCACGGGGGTGCAGTCCACCTCGATCGTCATCTTCATGCGGCGTCATCCGGCTGCCATGCCGCCCGCCCACGACTTTGTTATGGGCGCTGGGCGCCGCGAAGCGCTAACACCGCGGCGGCCTCAACCCAAGAGGCCCGCAACCGACGGTTTGATCCCATGCAGGGCGAGACGCTCACCATCACGACTCCGGACGGCGCGTTCGAGGCGCTCGTCGTGCGGCCGGTGGACCAGGAACAGGGCGAAGGCCCTCGCCCGGCCGTCGTCGTGATCCAGGAGATCTTTGGCGTGAACCACACGGTGCGCGAGGTCTGCGAGGGGCTGGCGGCCAACGGCTTCTACGCCGTGGCGCCCGACCTGTTCTGGCGCTTCGAGCCAGGCATCGTTCTCGACGACCGACAGCCCGACGAGTTGAAGCGCGCCTTCGAACTCTTCCCGCAGTTCGACGTCGACAAGGGCGTGGAGGACGTCGCCGCCACCATCGCCGCCGTACGGGAACAGGTGGGCGTCGACGGCAAGGTGGGCGCGGTGGGCTTCTGCCTGGGCGGCCTGCTCGCCTTCCTGACCGCCACCCGCACAGATGCGGACGCGGTGGTCAGCTACTACGGCGTCAACATCGACAAGTACGTGGCCGAGAAGGAGAAGCTCGCCCACCCGCTGATGCTCCACATCGCCGAGAAGGACCAGTTCGTGCCGCCCGACGCGCAGGAGCGGATCAAGGCCGCGCTCGGCGACGACCGGCATGTGGAGATCCACACCTACGCCGGGGCGGACCATGCCTTCGCCCGCCGCGCCGGCGACCACTACGATCCGGTCGCCGCTCGCGAGGCCGACCAGCGCACGCACGACTTCCTGCGCCTGAACCTGGGGCGCGACGCATGAAGGCGGTCCGCGTCGCCCGCATCGGCGGTCCGGAGGTGCTGGAGGTCGTCGAGGTCGAGACGCCCACGCGCGGCGAGGGCCAGGTGCTGATCCGCCACGAGGCGATCGGCCTGAACTTCATCGACACCTACCAGCGCACCGGCCTCTACCCGATGAAGCTGCCGGCGACGCTGGGGATGGAGGCGGCGGGCGTGGTCGAGGCGGTGGGACCGGGCGTCACCCGCCTCTCCGTCGGCGACCGGGCCGCCTACAACGGCCAGCCGGGCGCCTACGCCGAGGCCAACGTCGTGCGCGCCGACCGGGCGGTGAAGCTGCCGGACGACGTCTCCACCCGCGACGCGGCCGCCGTGCTGCTGAAGGGCATGACGGCGGAGTTCCTGGCGCGCCGCATCTGGCCGCTGCAGGCGGGCGACACCGTGCTGGTGCACGCGGCGGCCGGCGGGGTGGGGGCGATCCTGTGCCCCTGGCTCGCCTCGCTGGGCGTGAGGGTGATCGGGGCCGTGGGCTCGGCGGAGAAGGCGGCCAAGGCCAAGGCGAACGGTTGCGAGGAGGCGCTGGTCTACGCCGACGGCGACCTCGCGCCGCGCGTGCGGGCGCTGACCGGCGGCAAGGGCGTGAAGATCGCTTACGACTCCGTGGGCAAGGACACCCAGACCGCCAGCCTGGACAGCTTGGCCAAGCGCGGACTGCTGGTCAGCTTCGGCAACGCCTCGGGGGCCGCGCCGCCGCTGGCGCCGCTGGAGCTGCAGAAGCGGGGCTCGCTCTTCCTGACCCGGCCCACCCTGTTCGACTATATCGCGTCGACCGAAGACCTCGACGCCTCGGCCGCCGCGCTGTTCCACGTGATCGAGACGGGCGCGGTGAAGGTGGAGATCGGCCAGACCTTCCCGCTGTCCGAGGCGCAGGCCGCGCACGAGGCGCTGGAGGGTCGCCGCACCACGGGTTCGACCCTCCTCATCCCTTGAGCGTCAGATTCGTCCCATCAGGACCAGGATGATCACGATCAGGAGCACGAGCCCCAAGCCGCCGGACGGGAAGTAGCCCCACGAGCGGCTGTAGCCCCAGTTCGGCAGCGCGCCGATCAGGAGCAGGATCAGGATGATCAGAAGTATCGTGCCC
>JASLDZ010000455.1 GCA_030151985.1 Caulobacteraceae bacterium
CACGGTGATCGGCTTCACCCTGTGGACCGGCTACGGGGCGATGCTGGGAAGCTGGCCCCTGATCGCCTCGAACCTCATCAGCCTGGCCCTGTCCGGCGCGGTGCTCGCGATGAAGCTGCGCTTCCGCGACAAGCCGCCGGCATCGCGGGAATCCCGACGCAAGCAGGCCCCGGGCGAGGGCGCCCGGGGCCTGTCGTAGACGCGGAGAGCCGCCGCGCCGCTGCCGTTGCGGCGCTTCAGTGCTCGTGCAGCGCCTCCCCGTGGAGGGCCATGTCCAGGCCCTCCAGCTCCTGCTCCTCGCTGACGCGCAGGCCGGTGGTGAAGCGGCACACCATCAAGATCACGAAGGTGCCGAGGCCGGACCACACGATGGTGCCGAGGCAGCCCTCGAACTGCACGATCAGGGCATGGACGCGGTTGGCCTCGAACGCCTTCACCCCGTCCGTGGCCTGGATCAGATGGCTGGCGAACAGCCCCGTCAGGATCGCGCCGACGAAGCCCCCCACGCCGTGCACGCCGAAGGCGTCCAGGCTGTCGTCGTACCTGAAGGCGCGCTTCAGGAAGACGGCCGACAGGTAGCAGACCACGCCCGCCACCAGTCCGATCACCAGCGCTCCCGAGGGCAGCACGAAGCCGGAAGCGGGCGTCACCGCCACCAGCCCCGCCACCGCGCCCGAGGCCAGGCCCAGCATGGTGGGCTTCTTGGAGACCACCCACTCCGCCGCCATCCAGGCGAGGGCGGCGGCGGCGGTGGCGATCTGCGTCGCGGCCATCGCCGAGCCCGCCAGCGCGTTGGCGCCGACCGCCGAGCCCGCGTTGAACCCGAACCAGCCCACCCACAGCAGCGAGGCTCCGATCATCGTGTAGACGAGGTTGTTCGGCGCCATGTTCTCCTTGCCGAAGCCCACGCGAGGCCCGAGCACCAGCGCGCAGACCAGCCCCGCGACGCCGGCGTTGATGTGCACCACCGTGCCGCCCGCGAAGTCGAGCACGCCGAGGCCTCCGAGGAAGCCGCCGCCCCACACCCAGTGCGCGATCGGGCCGTACACGAAGATCGACCACAGGACGGTGAAGAGGCAAAGGGCCGAGAACTTAAACCGTTCGGCGAAGGCGCCGCAGATCAGCGCCGGCGTGATGATCGCGAACGTCATCTGGTACATCATGAAGACGTACTCGGGGATCGTGTTGGCGGCCCCGGCGATCATGTAGGGCTTGGAATCGGGCACCGGGCTGATCCCGTTCAGGAACAGCTGCCCGAAGCCTCCGAACCACTTGTTCGCGTCGCCCGCGGCCGTGCCGAAGGCGAACGAGTACTCGCAGACGAACCACGTCACCGTCACGATGGCGGTGATGGCGAAGGACTGCGCCACCGTCGCGATGACGTTCTTGCGCCGCACCATGCCGCCGTAGAACAGCGCCAGGCCGGGAATGGTCATCATCAGCACGAGCGCGGTGGAGGTGAGCATCCAGGCGGTGTCGCCGGTGTCGGTCTTCTGCGTCGTGGGGGCGGGCGCCGCGGCGGGTGCGGTCGAGGCGGTCGCGGGCGCGGCGGCCGGAGCCGCGGCGGGTCCCGTCGCGTTGCTCGCGGCCGTGGAGGTCGAGACGACCGCGGCCGTGGTGTTCGCCGTCGTGTTGGTCTGCGCGAGCGCGGCTCCTCCCCCTGCGAGGAGCGTCAGCGCCGCCAGCCCTCCCGCCAACCGACGCGCCGAAAGGATGTTTCGCATGGTGTTCAGCCCCTGAAAGCGAGCGTTGCGGGTCACAGCGCGGCCTCGCCGGCTTCGCGCGTGCGGATGCGGTGGGCTTGGGCGACGTCCAGCACGAAGACCTTGCCGTCGCCGATCTTGCCGGAGCCGGCCGTGGCGATGATCGCCTCCACCGCCTGGTCGACGAGGCCGTCGGAGACGACGGTCTCGAGCTTCACCTTGGGCACGAAGCTCACCTTGTATTCGGCGCCGCGGTAAATCTCGGTGTGGCCCTTCTGGCGGCCGTGGCCCTGGGCTTCCGAGATGGTCATGCCCTCGACGCCCACGGCGGTGAGCGCCTCGCGCACCTCGTCCACCTTGTGGGGCTTGAGGATCGCCATGATCAGTTTCACGTGTGTCGCTCCCGATGATCAGAACAGGACGCCGGCTTCGATCAGGCCCCGGACCTGATCGTCCGAGCTGAAGTCCGGGCCGAAGCCGAAGCCCGGCGTGAAGCTCTCGAGCTTGGTGTAGGAGACCTCCGCCCGCGCGAAGAGGATTCCCTTCTGCCAGGTCGGCGTGAAGGTCAGAGACCAGGCGTCGCTGCCCGGCCCGTAGAGGAGGCTGGTGGGCGCGCAGAACTCGCCGTCCGCGGCCGTGCAGGCGTCGGAGTCGGAGCTGATGTACTCGGCCCGCGCCGCCAGGGTGATCTGCGGGTTGACCGTGTACTTGCCGAGAAGCGCGAGCGACCAGGTGCTCGCACCCTTCTGCACGCCGTAGGCCAGGTCTCCGTCCACCTTGGTGTACTGAAAGTACGGATTGATGTAGATCGGACCCTTGTTGTAGGTGTAGGCGACGTCGAAGATCGCGCTGTTGTTCTGCGCGTTCGGCGCGCGGAACTTGTTGGTGAAGGTGTGTGAGAAGTTGACGCCGCCGTTCACCGCGATCGTGTTGGCGCTGTCGATCGCGTAGGAGACCAGCCCTGAGAACCAGTTGTAGTGGTCCGAGTAGAAGCCGTCGTTGATCGAGGCCTGCACGGTCAGTGGGCCAGAGGCGAAGTTGACCTGCACCCCCTTGCTGATCACCGGCTCCTGGTTCCAGGCCAGGCCGCGCTCGATGTTCAGGTTCTGGTAGGTGAAGGCGTACTCGCTGCCGATCAGCGTCGGCATGGCGCCGGCCTGGATCGAGAGCTTGTCGTTGACGACGAACTTGCCGTAGGCGACCGGGACCGCGCCGAAGAACAGGTCCAGGTTCTTGCCCGGCTTGACGTAGGGCGTTCCCAGCGTCGGGAAGGTGTAGCTGCCGGCCTGGATGAAGAACTGGAACGGCCCGCTGACCGCCTGGATCTCCACCTGCGCATTGCTGACGTCGAGCAGCGAGTCGGCGTTGCCCGAGCCCGGGAAGGGAACGGTGTCGCTCTGCGCCAGCCCCAGCCCCGTGAGCTGGCCCGAAACGTAGAGCTTGCCGAGCGGTCCGCCGTCTACCGAGATCGGATTGGCGTTCAGCGACAGGGGCGGCGTCATGGCCGGACCGAGCAGCGAGGGAGCCGCAGGGGCCGCCGGCGCGGGTGCGGCGGCCGGGGCCGCGGGCGGAGGCGTCGTCTGGGCTCGCGCGGCCCCCGCCGCGGTCAGGAGGGCGGCCACGCAGGCCGCGGACAATCGTGCGCTTCTCGTCATTGACATCCCCTTCATTGGCGAGCGGACCTCGATCCGACGGCCAAGCTGGGGGCGTGACAATGCCGTGACCGGCGTGGGGAGGAAGAAGCCTCTTAACGCTTGTTAAACGGGCGAGCCGGTGCGCCCGGCGCCGCAGATTTGTGCACTGCGGCGATGACGTCTCCGCAAGCAAAAGGCCGCCGGACGCGAGGTCCGGCGGCCTTCCGCAAGGTCAAGGCTTGAACCGCGTGCGGTCAGCAGTTGTAATACATGTCGAATTCGACCGGATGCGGGTGCAATTGCAGGCGCGCCACCTCGGCCATCTTCAGCTCGATGTACGAATCGATGAAGTCGTCGTCCATCACGCCGCCCTTCTTCAGGAAAGCGCGGTCGGCGTCGAGGTTCTCCAGCGCTTCGCGGAGCGAACCGGCCACTTCCGGCACGCTCTTCTGCTCCTGCGG
>JASLDZ010000004.1 GCA_030151985.1 Caulobacteraceae bacterium
TGAACCTCTTCGGCTACACCGGCGTCGCCAGCCTGGTGGCGGGCGCGGCGGGGGCGGCGGTGACGCACGTGGACGCGTCGAAGAAGTCGGTGAACTGGGCGCGGGAGAACGCGGAGCTGTCCAGGCTCCAGCACCACCCCACGCGCTGGATCGTGGAGGACGCGCGCAAGTACGTGGCGCGCGAGGTCAAGCGCGGCTCGCTCTACGAGGGGATCATCCTCGACCCGCCCAAGTACGGGCGCGGTCCGACGGGCGAGGTCTGGCGATTGTTCGAGGACCTGCCGGAGCTGCTGGCCGACTGCGCACGGCTGCTGTCGCCCTCCGCGGGATTCCTCCTGGTCAACGCCTATGCTGCGCGCATTTCGGGACTTAGCTTAGCTCACCTGACGGCCGCCGAGACCGCCGGGCGAGGCGGCGTCGTCGACTGGGGCGAGCTCGCGCTGTCGGAGGAGGGCCGCGACGCGAGGGCGCTGGGCCTGAGCTTCTTCGCCCGATGGTCAACGTTGCCGTGAGCGTCCCCGGTGCCCGCGAGATCACCAGCCTCGCCAATGCCCAGGTGAAAGCCGCGCGCGCGCTGCACCTGCGCAAGGAGCGGGAGGCGTCGGGGCTGTTCCTCACGGAAGGGCTGAAGATCGCCGCCGAAGGGATGGAGCTCGGCCGCGCGCCTCGGACGCTGATGTTCTCGGCCGACACCGCCGACCACCCTCTGCTCCGCCGCCTCGCCGCCTTCACCTTCGACCACGGCGGCGAGGTGCTGCAGGTGACGCGCGACATCCTGGAGAAGGTTAGCCGCAAGGAGAATCCGCAGACGGTGGTCGCCGTGTTCGAGCAGGCGTTCACCCCCCTCGCCACGCTCGACCCCTCCGCCGCCGAGGTGTGGGTGGCGCTGCAGGGCGTGCGCGATCCCGGCAACGTCGGCACGATCGTGCGCACCGCGGACGCGGCGGGCTGCGGCGGCGTCGTCCTGGTGGGCGACACGGTGGACCCGTTCGGGGTGGAGGCGGTGCGCGCCACCATGGGCTCGATCTTCGCCGTCCCGATCTTCCGGGCGAGCGAGGCCGAGTTCCTCGGCTGGCGCGCGGGGTGGCCGGGCTCGCTGGTGGGCACGCTGCTGACCGCGACCGACGACTTCCGCCGCGCCGACTACCGCCGCCCGACGATGCTGCTGATGGGGTCCGAGAGCCACGGCCTCCCCCCCGCGCTCGCCGCCGCCTGCGACGCCGCGGTCAAGATCCCCATGCGCGGCCGCGCCGACAGCCTGAACCTGGCGGTGGCGACAGGCGTGATGATCTACGCCGCGACGGGGTGAGGGCGAGGGGGAACGACATGAGCCTGTACGCGACCTTGGCGGCGGCGGTTGTCGCCGCAGCGGCGGCGGCGGGAGCGGCGGCGCCCGCTCCCAAGGCGCCCTCCACGGCTGACATCCTGTTCGCCGACCGCGCCACCCGCGACGACGCCTTCCGCCGGATGGAGACGATCGCGCCCAGTCACATCGTGCGCCGCGGCGACCATGTCCGCGCGCTGCCCCTTGGCCGCCCCCTGCCCGCCCTTGCCTGGACGCATGACGGCGCGCCGCAGACGCTGGAGCGGTTCATGGCCGACAAGCACGTCGCCGGCGTCATGGTGCTGCAGGACGGGCGGGTGCGGCTGGAGCGCTACGGCCTGGGCTATGGGCCGAAGGGGCGCTGGACCTCCTTCTCCGTGGCCAAGTCGATCACCTCGACGCTGGTCGGGGCGGCGGTGAGGGACGGCTACATCCGCTCGATCGACGACCCGATCACCCGCTACCTGCCGGAGCTGAACGGGTCGGGCTACGAGGGCGTCAGCGTCCGCCAGGTGCTGACCATGACCTCCGGTGTGAAGTGGAACGAGGACTACACGGACCCGAACTCCGACGTCGCGCGCACCGGCCGCCTCACCGCGCCCCCCGGCAAGGACCCGACGCTGGAGCAGATGCGCCAGCTGCCCCGCGAGGCGCCCCCGGGGTCGAAGTGGGTCTACAAGACGGGCGAGACCAACCTGATCGGCGTGCTGGTCTCCCACGCCACGCACAGGCCGCTGGCGGACTACCTGTCCGAGAAGATCTGGCGGCCCTACGGCATGGAGCAGGACGCCGCCTGGCTTACCATGGCCAACGGCCAGGAGTTCGGGGGCTGCTGCCTGTCCATGGCGCTCCACGACTACGCCCGCTTCGGCCAGTTCATGCTGGAGGGCGCGCGGGGCGTGGTCCCCGACGGCTGGGTCGCGCAGGCGACGCGCAAACAGGCCGAAATCGGCGAGCCCGGCTTGGGGTACGGCTTCCAGTGGTGGACGCACGACGACGGGACGTACGACGCGCTGGGCATCTTCGGCCAGCTGATCCACGTCGATCCGGCGCGCAAGCTTGTGGTCGTGGTCAACGCCGACTGGGCGCAGGCTGACGACAGGGCCGACGAACTCGCCCGCGCCGCTTTCGTGAAGGCGGTGGCGGCGGCGGCCGACGCGCGCTGAGGCGGCCGCCCGCGCGAGGGCGGGCGGCCTTCACGCTCAGCGGTGGTGGTGCATCATGTGGTGTTGGTGGTGCATCGAGTGGTGGTGACGCCAGTGGTGCGGCCGGGCCTGCGCCGCGCCGGCGACGGCCAGGGCCGCGGCCCCGATCAGGAACGCGGTGATCGTGCTCTTCATGGTCGTTGTTCTCCCGAGGCGTCGTTGCGCCGCCGACATTAAGGCGCTCACCCGCCGGCCGGGTCCACGTCAGCGCTGAAACATGGCGCGGTTGTAGGGCGGCGGCCAGCCGGGCTCACGTTCCGCGAGGCTTAGCGCGGGATGTGGGAAGGGCGGCGAGGGGGTCTTCGGGCCAGGGGTGGCGGGGGTAGCGGCCGCGCATGTCGGTGCGCACCGCCTTCCAGGAGCCGCGCCAGAAGCCGGGCAGGTCGCGGGTGGTCTGCACCGGGCGGCGCGCCGGCGACAGCAGCGCGAGCACGAGCGGGACCCGGCCGCCGGCCACCGTCGGGTGACGGTCCAGGCCGAACAGCTCCTGCACCCTCGCCTCCGCCCGAGGGCCGCCCTCGGCGGCGTAATCGATGGCCGTGGAGCCGCCGGCGGGCGTGGCGAAGCGCGGCGGCGCTTCGGCCTCCAGCCGGCGATGCAGGTCCCAGGGCACGAGCGCGCGCAGGGCGTCGTGCAGCGCGCCCGGCGGCGCGTCCTCCAGGCGCGAGCGGCCCGCGAGCAGGGGCGCAAGCCAGTCCCCGGCCGTCTCGAGGAGGGCGGCGTCGGACAGGTCGGGCCACGGCTCGCCGTCCAGCGCCCGCAGGAAGGCGACGCGCGCCCGGAGCGCCTGCGCCTCTTCGCCCAGCCGCAAGGCGCCCAGCCCTCGCTCCCGGAGCTGGCCCACCAGCGCCTGCGCCAGGAGCGCCGGGTCGGCCTCCAGGAGGCGCTCCGAGACCGCCAGGGCGCCCAGGCGGCGGACGCGGCGGGCGCGCAGGCGGCCGTCGGCCCCGGTCTTCACCTCGTCCGTCTCGACCATCCGGTCGCCGA
>JASLDZ010000070.1 GCA_030151985.1 Caulobacteraceae bacterium
GTACTTCTTGTCGTAGAAGGGGCCGCCCGGCTGGGCCAGGTTGCGGTAGGCCATCAGCTTCATCGAGTGGCAGCTGGAGCAGACCTCGGCGTAGACCTTGTAGCCCCGCTGCAGCTGCGCCTGGTCGAACTTGCCGAACGGGCCGGCGAAGCTCCACGCCACCTTGGCAGGCTCCTCCGCGTTCGTGTGCGCCTGCGCCGCCGTCCCCGCCGCCAGCAGCAGCCCGCACGCCGCGAGCGCGGCCATCCCCTGACGCAGCATCGACGCTTCCAGACCCCCTGCGACGCGGCCTCAAGGCGGGCTGCGACGGGGCCGGGCTTAGAGGGGGCGCCGGGGTTTGACAACGGGGCGGCACCCGTCGCGACGCCCTCCAGCTCGCCGGGCGGAGCCGTCCTCTTAGCGTCGCATCGGCGCGCGAGCGGCGAGGGGAAGCCCTGAACCTCTTGGCGGATGATTGCGCTCGCCGCCGACCGTCTCAAGGACGGCCGAAGGCCGCCGCTCCGCGGCGACAGGCGGAGCCTGTCGTCCTTGACACGGTCGGCGGCGAGCGCACCCTGGCCTTCAAGAGGTTAAGGGCGGAAGCGTCCACAACTTCAGGAGCTTAGTCGCCTTTGCCTCTAGCAGCCTCATCGACCGCCCGCGCCGTCGCCCGCTGGCTCCTCGCCCTCGTCTACGTCCCGTTCGGCGTCTTCCACATGGCCGACCCGTCCGCCTTCCTGCCGATCATGCCGGCGTGGGTGCCCGCGCCCGGGCCGATGATCGTCTTCACCGGCGCCTGCGAGGTGGCGGGCGGGATCGGCCTCCTCATCCCCGCGACCCGCTGGTGGGCGGGGGTGATGCTGGCGCTCTACGCGGTGGCGGTGTTCCCGGCGAACCTGCACCACGCGCTGGACCGCGTGCGCGTGCCCGGCCTGCCCTCGAGCTGGTGGTACCACGCGCCGCGGCTCGCCTTCCAACCGGTGTTCGTCTGGTGGGCGCTTTGGGCGGGCGAGGTGATCGACTGGCCGTTCTCGGGCGCAAAGCGTCGCAGGAACCCGGCCTGATTTTCGACGTTGCGCTGAAAAGAGCCGGGAGGCCCCCAGGATGCGCGCCCACGTCACCGTCACCCTCGCCGCGAGCCTTCTCGCCGGCGCGCTGGCCGCCTCGGCCCCCGCCTCGGCCGCGGCCAAGCCCACCGCCGAGTCGCGGCACTGCGCGCAGGAGGCGGACCGCCAGAACCTGAAGGGCGCCGCGCGGACCCGGTTCACCAAGACCTGCCTGAAGGAGCCGCTCACCGCGAAGACGCCGACCGCGCCCGTGGCCGCCAACAAGGAGTCCCAGGCGGTCACCAAGCCCAGCGGCGTGGACCGCACCACCCGCGCCGCCCAGTGCGACGCCGAGGCCGACAAGCGCGGCCTCTCCGCCCAGGCGCGTCGCCAGTTCCACCTCTCGTGCCTGGCGACCGCCGGCCCGGTCAGCGAGGGCGAGACGGGCACGGTGCAGCCGAAGCCCGGCAAGTCGATCAACGGCATCGGCGTCAACAACTACAAGCCGAGCGCGACGACGGCCAAGTCCCAGCCCGACGCCAACCCGCCGGCCGCCGCCAAGCCCCAGAAGTAGCGCTCAGCCCGCGCCGTTCTGCGTGAACAGCTTGAGCGTCCGCTCCCGCGCCAGCTCCGCGCTGGCGCGATCGTAGGCGGGCGAGCCCTCGTTGTTGAAGCCGTGCCCGCCCGTCTCGTAGACGTGGATGGGCAGCTCGGGGTGGTGCTGGCGGATGATGTCCACCCGGTCCTGCGGGATGTGCGCGTCCAGCAGGCCGTAGTGGAGGATCACCGGGCACAGCGGCTTGTCCTTGGCGTGGGCCGGGATCATGCCGCCGTAGTAGCCGCTCGCCGCCGCCAGCGTGTCGATCTTGCACGCCGCGAGCCAGGCGATACTGCCGCCGTAGCAGTAGCCGACGGCGAAGGCGGGGCCGCGGCGGGTCAGCTCGTCCACGCAGGTCTCGACGTCGTAGGTGGCGTTGTCCAGCCCGTTGCCCTGCGCCAGGCGAAAGCCGTGCTGCAGCCCGTCCGGGTCGTGGTCGGCGACGAAGCCCGGCTCCTCGCGGTCGAACATGGAGGGGGCCAGCACCTCGAACCCCAGCTTCGCCCAGCGCGCCACGTCCGCCTGCATGTACCGGTCGAGGCCGAAGATCTCCTGGATCAGCACCACGCCGCCGCGACGCTTCCCCTCGGGCTGGGCGTGGAGCGCCTGGAAGCCGAAGCCGTCGATCTTCGACTCCAGCGTGATCATGCGGGCCATGCGCGTCTCCTGTCTCGCGCCCGTCATAGACCGGCTCGGACCCTGGCGGCTAGAAGCCCGGGCATGACCGCCCTCTACGTCGACGCCGACGCCTGCCCCGTGAAGGACGAGGTCTACCGAGTGGCCGACCGCTACGGGCTGGAGGTGTTCGTGGTGTCCAACAGCTGGATCCGCACGCCCCGCGACCCGCGCGTCACGAGCGTGGTGGTCGACGCGGGCCCCGACATCGCCGACGACTGGATCGCCGAGCGGGCGGGGAGGGGCGACGTCGTCGTCACCGCCGACATCCCGCTGGCCGACCGCGCCCTGAAGGCGGGCGCCCAGGCGCTGCACCCGAACGGCCGCCCCTTCACCCCCGACAGCATCGGCTCCGCGCTGGCCTCGCGCATGGTGGGCGAGCACCTGCGCTCGGTCGGCGAGGTCACCAGCGGCCCCCGCCCCTTCGCCCCCGCCGACCGCTCCCGCTTCCTCCAGGCCTTGGACGCCGCGGTGGTGAAGGCGCGGAGGGGCTGAGCCTCCTCCCCATCCCGCTCATCCCGGCGAAGGCCGGGACCCAGGTGCGGGAGCGCCGTTCCGGAGACAGCCTTCGAGATGGCGAGTTCGGGGGAGGGGTTGGGTCTGGGTCCCGGCCTTCGCCGGGATGAGCGGGATACCCGTCAGACCGCCGAACGGCGGAGCGCGGTCAGCGCCTCGTCCAGGCAGGCGGGGTCGCCGGCGGCGATCGCCTGCGGGCGGCCGCCCTGCTCGCCGCCGCGCCAGTCCGTGACCACGCCTCCGGCGCCTTCGATCACGGGCAGGACGGGATCGATGTCCCAGGGCTTGAGGCCGGCTTCGACCACGAGGTCCATCAGGCCGGCCGCGACCATGGCGAAATAGTAGGCGTCACCGCCCAGCCGGGTCAGCTGCGCCGCCGCGCGCACCTGGCGGAAGGCGCCGAGCTCGGCGGGGGAGAAGCAGCCGTCCGGGTCGGTGGCGCCGAGGGTCGCGTCGGTCAGGCGAGGGCAGGGGCGCACGCGCAGCGGCCGCTCGCCGCCCCGCGACAGGAGCCGCGCCCCGCCGCCGTGCGCGGCGGAGCGGCCGACGAACAGCTCGCCGAGGTAGGGCTGGCCGATCGAGCCCAGCGCCGGCTTACCCTGGTGGCGCAGCCCGATCAGCGTGGTCCACAGGGGCACGCCGGAGATGAAGCCGCGGGTGCCGTCCACGGGATCGAGCACCCACACCCATTCGGCGTCGGGCCGGTCTTCGCCGTGCTCCTCGCCCACGACGCCATGGTCGGGGAAGCGCCGCGCGATCAGGCGGCGGATCGCCTCCTCCGCACCCTTGTCGGCGGCGGTGACGGGGTCGAAGCCGGAGCCCGGCGTCTTGTCCTCGACCTCCAGAGCCTGGCGGAAGCGCGGCAGCGTCTCGGCGGAAGCGGCCGCGTGGAGCTCGATCAGGAACGGCTCGAAGGCGTCGAGCGGGGAGAGGGGCGCGGCCATCCTCCCTGCTAACGCGAAGCCCCGCCGCGTTGAAGCGGGGCCCGCGCCCTCAGAGCGGCGCGGCGTCGCCGTTCAGCGACTTGGCGAGGTCCAGCAGGCGCCGGCGTGGCCGGGCGTCGAGGCGGTAGTAGGCGCGAATCAGGTCCAGCGTCTCCTTGCGTGCCAGCACCTCGCCCTTGCGCTCCTCGGGCTCGGCGTCGTCCTGCGCGGGGCCGGAAAGGCCGTCGTAGAAGTAGCTTACCGGCGCCTCCAGCGCCTGCGCCAGCGACCACAGGCGCGAGGCGGAGATGCGGTTGGCGCCGCACTCGTACTTCTGGATCTGCTGGAAGCGGACGCCCGCGGAGGCGGCGAGCTGTTGCTGGGTCAGGCCCAGCAGGCGGCGGCGGCGGCGCAGCCGCTTGCCCAGGTGCAGGTCGATGTCGTCGGCCATGACGCGAAACCCTCGGATAGGCTGTCCCGCTGCGGGACGTTCGCGTCAAAGGGAGCAAGCGTCGCGCCGGGGTTCGCCCCCTGCGTGATCGCGCCGCAGGGGAGCGGACAGCCGAACGGCGGCCCCCTCGCGGGAGCCGCCGTCGCGCCCGGCGCCGTGACGGGCCGGGCGAGGGTCAGCCGGCGATCAGGCGCCGGGGCCGGTCGAGCCCGGAGAGGTCGTCGCCCCGCCCGTGGTGGAGGAGCCCGCGCCCGGCGTGCTCATCGTCCCGCCCGTGGTGGAGGGCGTGTTCACCGAGCCCGAAGCGCCCGTGCCGGTGGTGGCCCGGCCGCGCGTGCGGCTGCGCGAGCCCGTCGTCGAGCCGGTAGTGGACGAGGAGCCGGTGGTCCCCGCGGTCATGCCGGACGACATGCCCGGATCGCTCATCGTGGAGCCGGACATCCCCGGCGTGGTGCTCATCGAGCCCGTGCTCCCCATCGAGCCCGCGCTGCCCGCGCTCATGCCGGGCTGGCCGCTCATGCCGGTGGTCTGGCCCATGCCGGAGGCGGAGCCCGTCGCGCCCGCGGTGCCGCCCGCCGAGCCCGAAGGCATCGCGCCGCCGGGCGAAGAGCCGCCCGTCGACTGGGCCGAGGCGGCGCCCGCCCCGATCAGCATCGCGGCGGCCGTGGTGAGAAGGATCTTGCGCATGGAGGTGTCTCCCTGTTGACGCCCGGGCGACACGTCTCGACGGCGGCCGCTTCCGGGTCTGCGGAAAGAGAACCGCCCGGAGACCGAAAAGTTACGCTCCCGCCGTCAAAGAGTCCTACTCCTCCTTCACGCGACGCTTGCGGAAGCTGGGGTTAAGCGTCTGTTTGCGCAGGCGGATCGACTTGGGCGTCACCTCGACCAATTCGTCTTCCTCGATGTAGGCGATCGCCTGCTCCAGCGTCATGCGCCGGGGCGGAGTGAGGCGGATTGCCTCGTCCTTGCCGCTGGCGCGCACGTTGGTGAGCTGCTTGGCCTTCATCGGATTGACGTCCAGGTCGTCCTGGCGGGCGTTCTCGCCGATGATCATGCCCTGGTAGGTCTTCTCGCCCGCGCCGACGAACATCACGCCGCGCTCCTCCAGGTTCCAAAGCGCGTACGCGGCCGTCTCCCCGTCGGAGTTCGAGACCAGCACGCCCTTCCGCTGCTGGTCGATCGCGCCCTTGTAGGGCTCGTAGTGGCTGAACACGCGGTTGAGCACGCCCGAGCCGCGCGTGTCGGTCAGGAACTCGCCCTGGTAGCCGATCAGGCTGCGCGAGGGGGCCTGCAGAGAGATGCGCGTCTTGCCCGCGCCTGACGGGCCCATGTCTTTCAGCTCGGCCTTCCGCGCCGAGAGCTTCTCGATGACGATGCCGGAGAACTCCTCGTCCACGTCGATCATCACGTCCTCGACCGGCTCGAGGCGCTCTCCCGTCTCCGGGTCCTTCTGGAACACGACGCGGGGGCGGCTGATGGAGACCTCGAAGCCCTCCCGCCGCATGCCCTCGATCAGCACGCCCAGCTGCAGCTCGCCGCGGCCCGCCACCTCGTAGGCGTCCTTCTCGGACGTCTCGGTGACGCGGATGGCGACGTTGGACTCGGCCTCCTTCTGCAACCGGGCGGCGATGACGCGGCTCTGCACCTTGTCGCCCTCCTTGCCCGCCAGCGGCGAGTCGTTGACCGATACGGTCATGGAGATGGTGGGCGGGTCGATCGGCTGGGCGGGCAGGGCCTCCGTCACCTCCATGGCGCACAGCGTGTCGGCGACCGTCGCCTTGGACAGACCCGCGATGGCGACGATGTCGCCGGCTTCCGCGCCCTCGTCCACCGGCTGGCGCTTCAGGCCGCGGAAGGCGAGCACCTTGGTGATGCGCCCGCGCTCGATCTCCTTGCCCTCGCGGTCCAGCGCGTGGATGGCCATGCCCGGGACCGCCTTGCCGCTATCGATGCGGCCGGTCAGGAGGCGTCCGAGGAACGGGTCGCTCTCGATCAGCACGCTCAGGATGCGGAACGGCTCGTCCTTGCGCGACACCGCCGCCGGCTCGGGCACATGGCGCACGATGAGGTCGAACAGGGGAGCGAGCGTGTCGTTCGGCTTGGCCATGTCCATCGTCGCCCAGCCGTTCTTGCCGCTGGCGTAGATGTGCGGGAAGTCGAGCTGCTCGTCGGTGGCGCCCATGGCGGCGAAGAGGTCGAAGGCGTCGTTCAGCACCCGGTC
>JASLDZ010000095.1 GCA_030151985.1 Caulobacteraceae bacterium
GCCCAGCGTGCGGAGGACGACCAGGACCGCGCCGACTACCAGACGGTCTACGCCCGCGAGGACGGCTCGGTCGCCGCGCCCACCGCCGGCCTGCACTTCACCCCCGAGCTGCTGGAGCGGCTGGCGGCGCGGGGGATCGGCCGCGAGACGGTGACCCTGCACGTCGGCGCCGGCACCTTCCTCCCGGTGAAGACCGAGGATGTCGGCGACCACCGCATGCACGCCGAATGGGGCGTCGTGACCGCGGAGACCGCCGCCGCCCTCAACGCCGTTCGCGCGCGCGGCGGCCGGATCGTCTGCGTCGGCACCACGGCGCTGCGCCTGCTGGAGTCCGCCGCCGACCGCGACGGCGCGATCCACGCCTTCGCCGGCGACACCGACATCTTCATCACGCCCGGCTACGCCTTCCGCGCCTGCGACGTGCTGATGTCGAACTTCCACCTGCCGAAATCGACGCTGTTCATGCTGGTCGCGGCGCTCGTCGGCCTGGAGCGCGCCCGCACCGCCTACGCCCACGCGATCGCGGAGGGCTACCGCTTCTACTCGTACGGCGACGCGGGGCTGTGGTTCAGGGCATGAGCGCGCGCTTCACCCTCCACGCCACCGACGGCGCCGCCCGCACGGGCGTGCTCTCCACCGCCCGCGGCGACATCCGCACGCCCGCCTTCATGCCCGTCGGCACGGCGGGCACGGTGAAGGCGCTGACGGTGGAGCAGGTGACCTCCACGGGCGCGGACGTGATCCTGGGCAACACCTACCACCTGATGCTGCGCCCAGGGGCCGAGCGGGTGGCGCGGCTGGGCGGGCTGCACCGCTTCATGCGCTGGGAGAAGCCCATCCTGACCGACAGCGGCGGCTTCCAGGTCATGTCGCTGTCGAACATCGCGAAGATGAGCGAGGAGGCCGTGACCTTCGCCAGCCACCTCGACGGCTCCAAGCACGTGCTGACGCCCGAGCGCTCCATCCAGATCCAGGCCGACCTCCTGGGCTCGGACATCGCCATGCAGCTCGACGAGTGCGTCGCCTGGCCGGCCGAGGAGCCGCGCGCCCGCGCCGCCATGGAGCTCTCCGCCCGCTGGGGCGAGCGGTCGAAGGCGGCGTTCGGCTCCCGCGACGCCCAGATGCTGTTCGGCATCCAGCAGGGCTCCACCTTCGAACACCTCCGCCAGGAGTCCGCCCAGCGGCTGCAGGAGATAGGCTTCGACGGCTACGCGGTGGGCGGCTTGGCGGTCGGCGAGGGCCACGCGGCCATGTGCGAGGTGCTGGACTACGCCCCCGCCATGCTGCCCGCCGACCGGCCCCGCTACCTGATGGGCGTCGGCAAGCCCGTCGACCTCGTGGAAGCGGTGGCGCGGGGGATCGACATGTTCGACTGCGTGCTTCCCACCCGCTCGGGCCGCCACGGCCAGGCGTGGACCTGGGACGGCCAGCTGAACCTGAAGAACGCCCGCTTCGCCGAGGACGAGACGCCGCTCGACGCCGCGAGCGACTGCCCCGCCAGCCGCGACTACTCCAAGGCCTACCTCCACCACCTGTTCAAGGCGGGCGAGATCCTTGGCCAGGTGCTCCTGAGCTGGCACAACGTGGCGCACTTCCAGGCGCTGACGAGCGCGATGCGCGCGGCGATCGCCGAGGGGCGGTTCGAGGCCTTCCGGCGGGAGTTCCACGCCCGGCAGGCTCGCACCCCCGCCGCCTAGCGGCCGCCTCCGCCCGGCAGCCGGCCGAGCAGGCCCGGTCCCGTGGAGGCCGTCGAGGTCCCCAAGGCGACGCCCGCCGGCCCGACGAGCGGCCCTGGCGTCGAGCCGAGCGCCGGCGCGGACACGGCGACCAGGGGCACGGCGATCGCCTCCCCAAGCGGCGATGACGGGACGGCGACGGCGACGGTCGTCGGGGCGGCCGGCGGCGGCTCGCTGCCCAGCGGGGCGGCCGGCCAGGCGCAGCCGCGCTCCATGCCCAGCGCCTTCAGGAAGCCCCGCCGCACCGACCCCGCCAGCACGGCCCGCTTGGTGCGCCGCTCCAGCTTGTCGGCGCCCGACAGGCGGCGCACCACGCTGCGCATAGGGATGTAGCCCACCGCCGCCTCCCGCATGGCGTCCAGCGCGGCGTCGGCCGCCAGCCCCGCGCCCTTGGCGTAGACGTCGCGGCTCTTGTCGAGGTCGGGCGTGTCGAGGTCCGGACCCAGGGCCAGGTCCAGGGCGGCGATCTCCTCGGTGAGCGCCGCGCAGCCGCCCAGGCCGCCGGTGTCGTAGGGCGCGGCCGCCGCACGCTGCAGCACCGCGGAGATGCGGTCGTGGGCGATGTTGAAGTCCTTGAACGGAGCCCGGATCGCGCCGCCCACGCCGTGGTAGGCGACGTCGAAGGTGTCGGCGCCCGCCGCCGCGCTCCGGCTCGCCATGCCCGGCGCGTGCGCGGCCGGACCGCCCTGCCCGGCGCAGGCCCCCGCCATGCACGGCAGGCCGAGGCAGAGCACGAGCTTGGCAGGGGTGCGCGCCATGTCTCTCCGCCTGATGCGCCTTCAGACTACCCCAGGCGAACGGAAAACGCAGCGGTCACCCCGCGCCGCGCGGTCAGCCGGCGGCGAGCGGAAGCCGCCGCAGCCAGAGCGAGACCGCCCAGGCGTGGCTGTCGTGGCGCAGCGAGGCGACCGCCTCGAGCGGATCGAGCCATTGGAGGTCGTGGTCCTCCTCCACCTTCAGCTCCGGCGCGTCTCCGATCCAGCGCGCTTCGAACAGGGTCGAGCGGTTGTTAGCGGGCGAGCCGTCCTCCTGGCGCATGAACTGGTCGGCGCGGCCGAGCACGCGGACCGGCTCGACGCGAAGCCCCGTCTCCTCGCCGAACTCGCGCACGACCGCCTGCTCCGGCGTCTCGCCTGCGTCGATCCCGCCGCCCGGCAGGTCGAAGTAGCGGCCGTCGCGGCGGGTGACGAAGACCACCGCGATGCGCCCGTCCCGCTCGAGCACGCCGAAGGCGGCCGGACGGTCGCGGTAGGAGAGGTCCGGCAGGGCGCGGCCGAACTGCAGCGGACCGGGACTGCTCAGGCTCTCGACCTCAGTCATCGCCGTACATCATGCCGAAAGGCGGGACGAGGCCGCCCTCGATAGCCTTCACCTCGTAGCTCGGCTTGTAGCCGACCGAGGCGCCGGCCGACTCCTTCCAGGCGCGGACGATCAGGTCGCGCAGCTCCCCCGCGCCCGCCGCGACCCGGGCCGTGGCGAAGGCCGGCCCGCGGGGATCGCCGACGGTGGTGAACGCGCCCTCTCCCCACAGCTGGTACAGCGGCTCGACGGTCGCCAAGGTGGCCCGCAGGTAGCCCGCCGTGCACGCCTGCACCGTGGGGCCGCAGGTCGAGGGCGCGGGCAGGGCGGCGCGGACGCCGGCCTCGGTGACGTGGTCGTGCACGAAGGCGCCCTCGAACGGGCCGTGGATCTTCTCCTGGGTGAAGCCCTTGGGGTCCGGGTAGTCGCCCCAGCCGTTGTAGTGGATCGACACGTGCATGGGCTGGCTGCCGTCGCCGACGTAGTGCGCCCAGACGCCTATGTCGCGGATGACGACCGCCTCGCGCAGCTTGAGGTCGGCGGCGTACCAGGCGCGTTCCCGCACCGACTTGGCCGACTTGGCCAGCGCGCGGTCGACCCGCCAGAAGGCGAAGTCGCGCACGAGCTGCTGGTAGCCGTCCATGATCGAGTACGGGAGCCAGCCGGTCTTCTGGCCGTCCACCCCCGCCGCGCGCACCGCCGCGTCGAACGCGGTGCGGTCCCTCGGCAGGGCGTCGATGGAGGGGCCCTGGGCGTTGAACACGCGCCCCTCGTCGTCGAGGTCGATGAAGTGACCGGGGTCGCTGTCGGCGTCGTGCGGCTGACCGGCGCCCTTGGAACGGTCGGGCTCGCGGGCCAGCTCGCCCACCTGGTCCACCGCGGCGGTCGTGCGCAGGAAGGCCGGAAGGTCGCGCGGCAGCGCGCCCATGGCGACGCGCCCGACGAGCCGGTGGCCGGACGCCCCCCAGGCCAGGGCGGGCGCGGCGGGGGCGAGGGCCAGGACGGCCGCGGCGGCGGCGCAGGCGGAACGCTTCATGGGTGACCTGGGGCGGAGGAGGGACGCAAGCGCCCTGCCCTACGGATGTGACCGCCCGATGTCGACGGGCGCGGGCGGCAGCTTAAGCTCGGCCTCGACTCGCCCCACCCAGGCAGCGACCGCCGGGTAGCGCGCAAGGTCGAACCCGCCCTCGTGGGCCACCCGCGTGTAGGCGACCAGGGCGACGTCGGCGAGCGTCAGGGCGCGTCCGACCAGGAAGCCGCCCGACGCCAGCGCCAGCTCCATCCGCGCCAGCGCCGACTCGCCCCGGGTCACGATCTTGGGGTCCAGCGATTCCCTGTCCTCCCCCAGGTAGCGCAAGCGGAAGCGGGCGACGGCGATGTAGGGCTCGTGGCTGTACTGCTCCCAGAACAGCCACTCGAACATGCGGGCGCGGTTGTACGGATCGGCCGGGACCAGGGCGGACCCCTCGGCCAGGTGCAGGATGATCGCGTTGGACTGGGCGAGCGTACGCCCGTCCTCCAGCACCACGACGGGAACCTGTCCCGCCGGGTTCAGCGCCAGGAACTCCGGCGTGCGGGTCGAGCCGTCCAGCACGCCGGTCTCGACCCAGTCGTAGGGACGGCCCAGCCGGTCCGCGACCCACTTCACCTTCAGGCAGTTGCCCGAGATGCTGTCGCCGTAGACGCGCATCCGGACCATGACGGTCAGCCGACGAAGGCGCGTTCGATCACGAAGTCGCCGGGCTCGGCGTTCGAGCCTTCCTTCAGCCCGTGCGTCTCCAGGAGCGCCGCGGCCTCCTTGATCATGTCCATCGAGCCGCACAGCATCAGCCGGTCCTGCTCCGGATCGAACCGCTCGCCCTCGATCCCGAGGTCGCGGAACAGGTCGCCGGACTTGATCCGGTCGGTGATGCGGCCGGCGTTGTGGAACGGCTCGCGCGTCACGGTCGGGTAGTAGCTGAGCTGCGGCCCGGCGAGCTCGCCGAACACCTCGTCCTCTTTCAGTCCCGTCTCGAACAGGTCGCGGTAGGCGAGGTCCTTCACCTCGCGCACCGTGTGGCAGACGATCACCCGCTCGTAGCGCTCGTAGGCGTCCGGGTCGCGGGCGACCGACAACCAGGGGGCGAGCCCCGTGCCCGTCCCGATCAGCCACAGCCGCTTGCCGGGCTTGATCGCGTCCAGCACCAGCGTGCCGGTGGGCTTCTTGCCGAGGAAGATCTGGTCGCCCGCCTCGATCTTCTGGAGCTTCGAGGTCAGCGGCCCGTCGGCGACCTTGATGGAGAAGAACTCCAGCTCGTCGGCGAAGGCGGGGCTGGCGACGGAGTAGGCGCGCAGGATCGGCTTGCCGGGCTTGCCGTCCGCGCCCGCCTCGCCCGGCAGCCCGATCATCACGAACTCGCCCGAGCGGAAGCGGAAGCTGGCGGGACGGGTGATGGCGAAGCTGAATAGCCGGTCGGTCCAGTGCTTCACCCACAGCACGGTCTCCACGTGGTGGACGGCCGACTCCAGCTTCGGCTTGGCGGAAGGCAGGTCGAGAACGGCGGCGGTCATGGAGGCGTCCAGTGGCGGGCGGCCCGCTTATCTAGGCGATGCGAGCGGTTTGCAAATCCTGCGCCCGGTCGAGCGGCGTTGTCGCGCCCTTGCCAGCGTGGCCGCAAACGACGATGTAGCCGCCCGGCTGTCAGAGAATCTGGGGCTTGCAGGAAAACTCAATGGACCGCCGCCGCCTGCCGCCGCTGAACGCCTTGCGCGCGTTCGAGGCCGCCGCCCGCCACCTGAACTTCAGCCGCGCGGCCGACGAGCTGGCGGTGACGCCGGGCGCCGTGAGCCAGCAGATCCAGAACCTGGAGGACTACATCGGCGGTCCGCTGTTCAAGCGCACGCCGCGCGGCCTGCTCCTGACCGACTCCGCCCAGACCGCGCTGCCCGCCCTGCGCGACGCGTTCGACAAGTTGGCCGAAGCCGCGAGCCTGCTCACCGCGCCGGTCGACGGGCGGCGCGTGACGGTTTCGGCCGCGCCCTCCTTCTCCGCCAAGTGGCTGGTGCCCCGGCTCGGCAGGTTCGAGGAGGCGCACCCGGAGGTGGACGTCTGGCTGCAGGCCGGCATGGAACTGGTGGACTTCGCCACCGGCGAGGTGGACGTGGCCATCCGCTACGGCTCGGGCCACTACCCGGCGCTGGAGACCACCAAGCTGATGACCGAGAGCGTGGTGGTGGTCGCCTCCCCCGCCCTCATCGCCGAAAAGCCGCTGGACCGGATCGAGGACCTGGCCAACCATGTGCTGCTGCACGACGGCTCGCCTGACGGCGACGAGAGCTGCCCGGACTGGCCCATGTGGCTGGCCGCGCGGGGTGTGAAGGGCGTGGACGGCGCCCGCGGGGCCCGCTTCAACCAGACGAGCCTGGCCATCGAGGCCGCCATCGCCGGGCGCGGCGTGGCGCTCACCAAGCGGGCGCTGGCCCAGGCCGACGTCGACGCGGGCCGGCTTGTGGAGCCCCTGCGGATCGCGACGGCCGTGGACTTCGCCTATTACGTCGTGCATCCCAAGGCCAAGGGACGGCTGAAGCAGGTGCGCGCCTTCACCGCCTGGCTCGCCGCCGAGGCGGCCGCGCACGAGGCGCAGCTCCTGACCATCGACAACGGGGCCAACATCTGAGCTCGCCGACCATGCTTCCGATCGACCCGCGCCCCGCGCCGGAGTCCTGTTCCACGATGGCCGAGGTGCGCCAGGGCGTCGACGCGCTCGACCGCGCGCTCGTGACGCTGCTGGCGGAACGCCAGCGCTACATGGACGCCGCCGCGCGCATCAAGCCTTCGCGTGACGTGGTCCATGACGAGGCCCGCATCGAGGACGTCGTGGACAAGGTGAAGGCCTCCGCCCGGCGCGCCGGTCTGTCCGAGGCGATCGCCGAGCCGGTCTGGCGCACCCTGATCGACCGCTGCATCGCCCACGAGTTCGACGCGTGGGACCGGACCAACCCGTGAGCCGGGACCGATTCTCGCTCGCGGGCCGCACCGCGCTCGTGACCGGCGCCTCGGGCGGCCTGGGCGCGCACTTCGCGCGGGTGTTGGCGGAGGCGGGCGCCAACGTCGTGCTCGCCGCCCGCCGCCTCGACCGCGTGGAGGCGCTGGCCGCCGAGCTGGGCCCCTCCGCTCTCGCGCAGGCCCTGGACGTCACCGACGCCGCCTCGGTGGAGGCCGCCTTCGACGCCGCGCAGGCGCGGTTCGGGGTCGTGGACGTGCTGGTCAACAACTCCGGCGTCAGCGACGCCGCCCCCGCCAAGGACCTGACCGAGGCGGACTGGGACCGCGTACTCGACACCAACCTCAAGGGCGTGTGGCTGGCGTCCAGGGCGGCGGCCAACCGGCTGGCGGCGGCGGGCAAGCCAGGCGCGATCGTCAACATCGCCTCGATCCTGGGGGAGCGGGTCGCCAAGGGCATGCCCGCCTACGCCGTCTCCAAGGCCGGAGTGGTGCAGCTCACCAAGGTGCTGGCGCTGGAGCTGGCGCGCTACAAGGTGCGGGTGAACGCGCTGGAGCCCGGCTACTTCAGGACCGACCTCAACGCCGACTTCCTCG
>JASLDZ010000109.1 GCA_030151985.1 Caulobacteraceae bacterium
CCCCAGCGTCGCCAGCGCCTCGTCGAGGTCGAGCCGGTCGGCGGCCGCCCCCTCCCCGCCCCCGGACGGCTCCGGCGCGTCCTGGGGCGCGCCGCCCTCCGACTGCAGCCGGCGCTTCGCCTTGCGGACGTAGAGCCGCGCGGCGATCCGCCTCACCCAGCCGCCGAACGCGCCCTCGCCCCGGAACTCGGCGATCCGCTCGTAGGCGGTCAGGAAGGCGTCCTGCGCGCAGTCGTCGGCGGTGGCCGGGTCCGCGCCCATCCGGCGCAGGAGCGCGCGCACCAGCGTGCCGTGGCGGCGCACCAGCTCGCCGAACGCCGCCCGCTCGCCCGCCGCCGACAGGGAGACGAGCTCCATGTCGTGCAACGCGGCCAAGGGCTTGCGCGTGACGGGACCCCCCATGGTCCGCCTCCTGGATCGAGCCGCTCCCTAGAGCTCGGTGCGGGGAGCGGCGGCCGGCGTCGGGGCGGCCGGCGGCGCGTAGGGCGCGGCGGGGGGCGCGTAGGGCATGGGCGGGCGCGCCGACTTGCGCGTGAACCACCACAAGCCGAGATAGGCCAGCCCGATGCAGAGCGGGATCGCGCCGGCGGCCGCACAGCCCGCGAAGGTCTGCGGGGCGCCGCCGACATCGTACAGCGCTGCGTACCAGAAGGCCCCGATCATGATGAAGCCGGCCCCGACGGCGGTCCATACGATGCCGCGCCGCAGGTCGCGGTTGGCGGTCGTTTCAGGGACGTAGTCGAGGATGTCGGCGTCGCGGGCGCGGGGACGCGTCATGGCGTCGACCAGCTCCGGCGGCACGGGCTGGCCGCGCTCATAGGCGGCGCGCATGGTCTCGAACATGCGCTGGCGGTCGCGCGATTTCAGCACCTGGGGAACGATCACCACCGCGGCGATGAAGCCGAAGAGGATGAGCATCTGAAGCACGCCGTGCATTTCCATGGTCTCCGTCCGTCCGGTTGCGCCGGCGCCGGTCAGCGCCAGTCTCGATGGTGAGAGGCCCGGAAGGCCAGCGCCGGATGCGGAGCGCCGCGTTAAATCGCGGTAACGGAACGCTAGGCCGCGACTCCGACGCCGATCGGGCAGACCACCCCCGTGCCGCCGATCCCGCAATAGCCGCCCGGGTTCTTGGCCAGGTACTGCTGGTGGTAGTCCTCCGCGAAGTAGAACGGGCCGGCCGGCTTGATCTCGGTGGAGACCGCGCCGAAGCCCTTGGCCTTCAGCGCCGCCTCGTACTCCGTCTTCGACCGTTCCGCCGCCTGCGCCTGTTCGGGCGAGTGGGTGTAGATCGCCGAGCGGTACTGGGTGCCGACGTCGTTGCCCTGGCGCATGCCCTGCGTCGGATCGTGCCCCTCCCAGAACACCTTCAGGAGCTGCTCATAGCTGACGACCTTGGGATCGAAGGTCACGAGCACCGACTCGGCATGGCCCGTGCGGCCGGAGCAGGCCTCCTCGTAGGTGGGGTTGGGCGTGATCCCGCCGGAGTAGCCGACGGCGGTGGCGTAGACGCCGGGCGTCTTCCAGAAGATGCGCTCCACCCCCCAGAAGCATCCCATGGCGAACTCGGCGGTCTCCAACCCCTCGGGGAAAGGCCCCTTGAGCGGCCGGCCGGTGACGAAGTGGGTGGCGGCCGTCGGCAGGGCGGCGGCGCGGCCCGGCAGCGCCGTCTCGGCGGTGGGCAGGTCGGCGGGCTTCTTGGCGAAGAACATGGCGGTCTCCGGGTGGGCGGGTTCGCCCTATCATATGGGCTCGGCGCGCCTCCCGCGCGAGGCCGTCAGCCCTGCGGCGCCGCTGCGGGGGCGGAGGACGCGGGAGCCGGAGCCGACACGGGGGGCACGGCCAGGGGCGGGGGCGAGGCGGCCGGGTCGCCGGCGTCGTCGGTCTCCGCGGGCGCGGCCTTCTTCGGCTTGGCGCGGGCGAGCGCGGCCTCGGCCTCCTGCCGGGCGATCTGGCGCACCTGCGCCTCGTCCAGCGGGGCGGAGGCGAGGGGCTGGGCGCTGGGCACCGGCTCGCGGCTCGCGTCCGAGGTGGCGGCGGGCCCGGCGTCCTTGGCGGCGGCGAGCGCGCGCACCAGCCCCTGCTCGAAGCCGATCACGGCCGTGAGGGCCAGCACCGTCAACAGGATCCAGGCCGCCCGGCCGTCGAGCTTCGACATGCGCGGAGGCTAGCGGCCCGGGGCCGCGGGCGGAAGAGGCGCGTGCGCTCAGGCCGCCTTCAACGCGGGGGGCTGCGGGCGGCGGGCGGTCACCAAGACCTTCGCCAGCGCCTGGGCCGAGACCGGCTTGCAGAACAGGTAGCCCTGGAACGCGTGAACGCCGGCCGAGCGCAGGAACTCCCACTCCTCCCGCGTCTCGACCCCTTCGGCCACCACCTTCATCCCGAGCGCGCGGCCGATGGAGGCGACGGCGTAGATGATGGTGGCGGACGGGGCCGAGGCCTGGCAGGCGGTGATGAACTGCCGGTCGATCTTCAGCTTCCCGAACGGGAATGCGCGCAGGTAGCTCAGGCTCGAGTAGCCGGCGCCGAAGTCGTCCAGCGCGATCCCCACGCCCTGGGCGCGGAGCGCATCCATGACCGCGCGGCAGGCGGCCTCGTCGCTGACCATGGCGGTCTCGGTGATCTCGATCTCGAAGCGCGCCGGGTCGAAGCCGGTGTCGGCCAGCGCGCGCGCGATGCGCGCCGGGAACGCCTCGTCGGTGAAGTCGAGCGCCGAGCCGTTCACCGCCACCTTCAGGCCGTCCAGACCGCGCGTCTCCTCCATCGCCCGACGCGCGACCCAGTCGGTGAGCCGGTGGATCAGGCCGTGCCGCTCGGCCAGGCGCGCCAACCGCTCGGGATCGACGGGCGAGCGGCCGGGCCGCGGCCAGCGCATCAGCGCCTCCACCCCCGTGACGTAGCGGCCGGTCGGATCGAACTGCGGCTGGTAGACGAGCGCCAGCCCCTGCCCGCCCGCGTCCAGCGCCTCGGACAGCTCGCGGGCCAGCGCGGCGTCCTTGCCCCGGCGCGAAGCGGCCTCCGGCGCCAGGGCGGCCAGGGTGCGCTCGAACACCTCCTGCAGGGCGGCGGCGGTCTCGGGCGTGGGCGCGACGCCCTCGCGGGCGGCGACCTCGGCGGCGGCGGCGAGCGCGGCCAGGCGCGCGGCGCCGACGTTGTGGCTCATCGACTTCAGCGCATGGGCGCCCTCGGCCGCCTCGCGCGCGTCGCCGGCCGCCGCGGCCCGGACCACACGATCAACGCAGGCGGGGGCGTTGTCGATGTAGAGCTTGCGCACCCGCTCCACGAAGCCCGCCGGCGCACCGGCGGCGAACGCCTGGAGCTGCTCCACCGCCACGGGATCGATCAGCGGCAGCTCCGCGCTGGCGGCGGGCGTCGCGGCGAGCGGCTTGGGCGTGGCGTCGGCCTGCAGGCAGGGCGACAGCGCGGCGGCGAGGTCCGCCAGGGTGAAGGGCTTGTGCAGCGTGCCGTCCATGCCCGCCTCGCGCCACGCCTCGGCGGCGGGGCCCATGACGTGGGCGGTGAGGCAGACGATCGGGGTGCGCGAGACCGGCCCGTCCAGCACGCGGATCTCGCGGGCGGCGGCGTAGCCGTCGAGCACCGGCATCGAGCCGTCCATCAGCACGAGGTCGAACGGGCGCTCGCCCGCTTCGGCCACGAGCGCGTCCACCGCCTGGCGGCCGTCCTCCACCACCTCGGGCGCTATGCCGAGGCGGGCGAGCGCCTCGATGGCGACCTCGCGGTTCACGGCGCTGTCGTCGGCGACCAGCACGCGGGCGGTGGAGAAGGTGGGGTGCGTCTCGGCGGCCTCGCGGGCCTTCTCCTGCGGCGAGGTCACCCGCTCGCCCGCCGCCGCCTGGCGCAGGATGGCGTAGAGGTCGGCGCGCCGGAACGGCTGCAGGAGCACCGCCTGCGCCAGCCCCTGGGCGACCCGCGCCGGCCCCTCGGGATCGGAGTCGGCGGCCCGGCACCCGCGGGCCGCCGACGCCGGCGCCTCGACCAGGCCCGCCGGATCGCCGAGCACGAGGCCCGGCTCGGCGCCCTCGCC
>JASLDZ010000257.1 GCA_030151985.1 Caulobacteraceae bacterium
CCGGCGAGCCCGTCCACGCCCGCTTCCGCTCGGTGGAGACCTGGCTGAAGGAGGGCGCCGACTGGAAGATGATCGGCAGCCAGACCCTGGCGCTGCAGGACGATCCGCCCGCCGTCGCCCTGCCGCCCGCCGTGCTCGACGCCTACGTCGGCCGCTACCGCGCCGCATCCGGCTCGGTCTTCGTCTTCACCCGCAAGGGCGACGCGCTCTTCGCCGCCGTCGGCGACGGACCGCCCACGCTGCAGAAGGCCGAGGTGCGCGATGTCGTCTTCACGCCGGGCCGCGCGCGGGTGCGCAAGGTGTTCCAGCGCGACGCGGAAGGCCGCGTGACCGGCTTCGCCTACCGCCGCGAGGGGCATGACACCCTCTTCACCCGCCTCCGGCCCCGCAGGGTGCCGGGATGAAGCGGGGACCCGGACACAGGCTCGACAGGCGCGGCTTCCTCGCCGCGGCCGCGGCCGTCGGCGCGACTCCGGTGTGGGCGCGGCCCGACCGGCCGACCGCCCTTCCCGCCCCCGTCGAGCGGCGGGACCTCTATCCCGAAGGGGTGGCGTCGGGCGATCCGGACCACCACAGCGTCATCCTCTGGACGCGCCGCCCCTTCCCGGAGCGCGACGCCGGCGGGATCACGGTCGAGCTGGCCGCCGATCCGGCGTTCTCCCGCATCGTGGCGAGGCGGCGCGTGCGCGTCGAGGCGGGGTCCGACTGGACCTGCCGGGCGCTGGTCGGCGGCCTGAACCCCGCGACCGAATACTGGTACAGGTTCCGCGACGGCGAAGGCTTCGCCAGCCGGACGGGCCGGACCCTGACCGCCCCTGCCGAGGGCGACGCCCGGCGCGTGCGCTTCGCCTTCGTCTCCTGCCAGAACGCCAACCAGGGCGCGCAGAACGCCTACCGGCGGATGATCTTCGAGGACGAGCGCGCCCGGCCCGAGGACCGGCTCGGCTTCGTCCTGCACCTGGGCGACTTCATCTACGAGGTGGTCTGGTACCCGGAGGACCGGCCGCAGGGCATGTACGACCGGCGCCTGCGCGACGTCGTCCGCTATCCGCACGGGGAGAAGGTCGCCGACTTCCACATCCCGACCGACGTCGGCGACTACCGGGCGGCCTACCGCGGCTACCTGCGGGACCCCGACCTGCAGGACGCCCGCGCGCGGTGGCCCTTCGTCGCCATCTGGGACAACCACGAGTTCTCGCAGAACGGCTGGCAGAGCCTGATCGAGTTCGGCGGCAAGACGCGGCCCGCCCAGACGCGCAAGGTCGCCGCCCTCCAGGCCTGGTACGAGTTCATGCCCGCCCGCGTCTCGCGGCCCGCAGGCCTTTCGCTGGAGCGCTTCGACCCGCCCCGCGTCGTGGACGCGCCGATCGCGCGCTTCGACGACGACGGCCTGGGGCAGGAGCCGAACAACCTGGCGGCGCTGGACAGCCTGACCGGCTACCGCGCGCTACGCTGGGGGGCGAACGTGGAGCTGATCGTCACCGACCAGCGCTCCTACCGCTCTCAGGACCCCACCGGCCGCCCGGAGTTCGACGCCTTCAGCGACCCCGCCTTCATCGACATGGTCCCGGAGGAGGCGCAGGTCGTGCTCGACGCGGGCCGCGCCTTCGACGGAGGCCGGCCGCCGGCGACTATCCCGTTCGGCGGCGCGCGTATCGACAACTTCAGCCGGGGCGACCCGCCCCAGACCCTCCTCGGAAGGCGGCAGAAGGCGTGGCTGCTCGACCGGCTCGCGACCTCCACGGCGACCTGGAAGGTGTGGGGCAACACGGTGGGCACGCTGGACTGGCGGGCGGACCCGCAGAACCTCCCTAAGGGGCTCGGCAAGCCCTGGCCGGGGGCGGGCTACGCCGGCTTCGGCGGCGGCGACTTCGGCTCGGCCTATGTGGAGCGGGCGGAGATCTACGACTTCGTGAGGGCTCGCGGGATCACCGGCTTCGCCACGGTCGCGGGCGACCGGCACAGCTTCTGGGCGGGGCTGTCGGCCAAGGCGCTGCCCCCCGCCGCTTTCGAGCCGGTCGGCGTGGCCTTCGTGGTCGGCTCGATCTCGGCGCCCGGCCTGGTCGAGGCGCGGGAGCACGGGCTGAAGCGCGACGATCCCTTGCGCCCGCTCTACCTGGTCGACCGCCCCGGCCGCGACCGTCCGGAGGCCACCCTCGACATGCTGCTGCGCCATGGGGTGCGGAGCTGCCTGGAGTACGCCGCGTCCGGCGACCGCGAGAAGGCCCGCGCGCTGAGCAACCCGAGCCTCGCGCCCCACCTCTCGTTCGTGGACGCCGGAGGGCACGGCTACGCCGTGGTGTCCGCCGCGCCCGACCGGCTCGACGTGGAGTTCGTGTGCATCCCTCGGCCCTTGGAGCGGGCGGCCACGCCGGACGGCGGTCCGATCCGCTACAGGGTGGTCCACAGCGCCGCGCCCTGGCGCGCGGGCGAGAGGCCCGCCCTGGTCCAGCACGTCCTGGAAGGCGATCCGGGCCTGTCGGTCTAGCGCCGGCGCTGCGCGAACGAACCGACTGCGGAACGGGCCTGCCCGCCCCGGGAGGACGCCCCGGCGCCTGGTCGCGGAGCGCGGACGGGGCGACGATCAGCCGCCCGGCGGCTCCCACGCCCTGATGGCGGCGAGGTGCGCCTGCCGTCGCCGCCGCAGCCACCAGTTCGCCCCGATCCCGAGGACCTCGACCATCGTGGACACCGCGTTCGGCGCCTGCACGACAAAGCAGATCACGCCGGGGCTGAGGAGGGCGAAGGTCGCGACCCAGGCTCCCAGCCGCCCGGCCGTGCGACCGCGCTTCCAGCGGGCGAAGTCGTCCAGCGGGGGAGACGGGACGGTCTCCAGGCTGGCCCTGAACCTTTCGGCGGCGGGGCCCAGCGCGATCGGTCCGGGCGCGGCCCTTGCCGGCGCGGCGTGCGCGGGCACAGGAGCGGGCGCCGCCGCCGCGGGGGCGCGTCGACCGAAGGTGGGGGCGGGGCGCGGGTGCATCCGGATGATCCACGACGACCCTGCCAGCCCGGCCTTTCCGCACGGTGAAGGCGCGGCGCCTCCCGCTAGGCCGGCGCCCGCAGGAAGCGCGACACCGCTTGGCTCCACGCACCGGGAGCGCCGTCGATGGCGAGCGGCCCCTCGAAGTCGAGCACGCACGTCTGCGCGTCGGGACGGAGCCGTCCCGCGGTCAGGGTCGCGTCGTGAAGCATCTCTCCAGGATGGGTGAGCAGGAGGAGCGGCGCCTGCACGGCGGCCAGGTCCGGCCGCATGTCCCACGTCAGCGCCGCGTTGTGCCCCCACCAGAGGCGGCGGCCCGCCAGG
>JASLDZ010000355.1 GCA_030151985.1 Caulobacteraceae bacterium
AAGCCTTCCACGATCCCGGCGGCGAAGGGAAGCTGGAGCCCGGCCATGAGCGACACGACAACCCCCGACGCCGGCGCCGCCTCGCGGGTCGCGGCCGCCTGGTTCTTCCGCTCCAGCGAGGAGGGCTTCGCGCTGTCGCGCGACGGCGTCCTGATCAGCGTCAATCCCGCCTGGTGCGTCATCGCCGACTCCCGCCCGCTGGTGGAGGTCGGCCGCCGGCTCGAGACCCTGTTCCTGCCCGAGGACCTGCCCGTGCTGGCCGACCTGCGCCGGCGCATCCGGACCGAGGCGGCGACGGTGATGGAGCACCGCCTGCCCCTGCCCAAGGGCGGCTACCGCTGGGTCCGGGCCTCGATGCGGCGGGCGGAGGGCCCGTGGACCTCCATCATCGTCCACGACATCACCGCCGAGCGGGAGGCGCGGGCGGCGCAGGCGCGCACGGAGGACCTGCGCACCCAGCTGGCGCACCTGTGGGGCCAGAACGCGCTGGGGGAGATGGCCGCCGTCCTCGCGCACGAGCTGAACCAGCCGCTGGCCGCGATCGCCAACTACACCGAGGGCGCGCGCGCCATCGCCGCCTCGGGGCCCGAGCCCGACGCCGGCCTCCTGGAGGCGCTGGACCGCGCAGGTGGCCAGGCCGTCCGCGCGGGCGAGATCATCCGGCGCATGCGCCGCCTCGTCACGCAGGACCTCGCCCCGCGGCAGACGGACACGCTGGCCAAGGTGGTGGGCGAGGTCGCCTTCATGATCAACCTGGTGGCGCGCGAGGGGCAGACGCGCATCGACTACGCCCTGGCGACGGGCGCCGACGAGGTCACGGTGGACCCGATCCAGATCCAGCAGGTGGTGATGAACCTGGTCCGCAACGCGGTGGAGGCGTGCGAGGGGCGGGACGACCGGCGGGTGCTGATCGAGACCGCCGCGGCGGAGGGCGGCGGCGGCGTCCTCACCGTGCACGACAGCGGGCCGGGCGTGGCCGAGGGCGACCTCGAACGCCTGTTCCGGCCGATGCAGAGCGTCAAGGCCAGGGGCATGGGCCTGGGCCTCTCGATCTCGCGCGCCATCGCCGAGGCGCACGGCGGCGGGCTGGAGCTGGCGACCTCGCGGCTGGGCGGCGCGGCCTTCAGCCTGACCCTGCCGCCCGCCGCCTGAGCCGGCGCGCGTTCAGGCCGCCCAGGCGCGCGTCGTCTCCGGCGCCTCGCTGAGGCTGTTATCGAAGTCGGTCATCACGTCGAACAGGTCCCCCGCCGGCATGGTGAGGGCGCCGCCCCGCGCCCGGTAGCGCCAGAAGCTGGTGATGTGCTGCACCGCGCCCAGCTTGTCGCCCACCTCCGAGAACATCTGCGGGGCGGCCAGCAGGAAGTCGCGGAAGGCCACGGGATTGGCCTTGCGCGTCAGCTCCTCGAATGCGGCGTCGTAGGTCTGCAGGCTGGCGCGGACATGGCGGCAGGTTCGCTTCACCCCCGCCTGGATGCGCACGCGGGCGGCCGCGATGAAGCAGGCCTCCTCCGGCGTGAGGTCGCCGATCGCCTGGATGTCGCGCACGCCCCGGACCACCGCGCCCACCTCCTTGAGCACGTCGGCCAGCACCCACTTGTAGTAGAGGAAGCCCTTCCAGCAGAACACGCCCTCCACGAACTGGGTCTCGTCCATCTTCAGGGTCAGGCGCAGGGGGTCCATCGAGGCGTCGATCTCGGCGGCGAGCAGCTTCTCGGTGAGGCGCTCGGTCTGCAGGGCGCCCGCGTTCTGGCCGAAGCAGAGCTTCACCAGCGGCACGATCTCGCCCCGGACGAAGCCGGTCATGCGGGCGATGTCGGCGGGCGAGATATCGAAGTACTCGTCGGCGACCGCGAAGCCCCGGCGCTTCAGGTGCTCGCGGGTCAGGAACGGGTCCAGCGAGGGCAGCTCGTCGAGGGCCGCGAGCACCAGCCGGTCGTGCGCGCCGTCCTCCGGCGAGCGGTCGATCCCCAGCGCCCCCGACAGGGCCTCGTCGCAGCCCTTCTGGTTCACGAAGAGGGAGTGCGCGCCCACCGTCAGGTCGGCCGGGTCGATGGGGATCAGGAGCTTGGTCGAGACCGTCTTGGGCGCCACGAACCAGTCCCGCTCGTGGTTGCGCAGCCGGTGCTTGACGATGATCGCCCGGTCCAGCGCCGGGCTGCGGAACAGCACACGCTGGGGCCCCAGCGCCGCCCGCTGCGACGGGTCGCGGGCGGCCAGGTTGAGCACGCGCGCGGTGGAGGCGCTCTCCGTCAGGGCGATGAGGCTGCGGACCTCGCGGGCGCCGGCCATGGCGTCAGGCCTCCGCGGCGGGCGAGGCGGCGCGGCGCCCCGGGATCGCCGCCAGGCCGCGCAGCGCCTCCAGCACTTCGGGGCCGGCGGCGGCGCGTTCGTCGGGCGTGGCCGTCCAGAACATCTGCATGGCGTCCAGGTGCACGGCCACCGCGCGGGGCGAGGGCGCGCCCGGCGCGGACGCGTCGAGCAGGCGGCGCAGGCTGAGGGCGGC
>JASLDZ010000408.1 GCA_030151985.1 Caulobacteraceae bacterium
GCCCAGCAGAAGCTGATGCAGGACGCGCTCGGCCCGCTCGCAGGCATGGCGGGCGGCCTGCCGGGCGGCTTCCCCGGACTGCCTAAGATGGGGTTCTGAGCGGGCCTGTCGGCGATCAGGCCGCCGCCCCCGCCGCGCCGCAGGCCTGATCGCCGGCAGGCCCGCTCAGAACCCCATCTTCGGCAGTCCGGGGAAGCCGCCCGGCAGGCCGCCCGCCATGCCTGCGAGCGGGCCGAGCGCGTCCTGCATCAGCTTCTGCTGGGCGGCGTCGAGCTTGGCCTTGGCGTCGGCGTGGGCGGCGACCAGGAGGTCCTGCGCCACCTCCGCCTCGTCAGGCGAGAGCAGGCTGGGGTCGATCTCCACCTTCGCCAGCTCGCCCATGCCCTTCAGCCTCACCTTCACGAGCCCGGCGCCCGACTGGCCCTCGGCGGTGACGTCGGCCATCCGCGCCTGGGCGTCGGCCATCTTCTGCTGCAGGCCCTGCGCCTGCTTCATCATCGCGCCGAAGTCCTTCATCGCTCAGTCCTGCTCCGCGTCCAGGTAGTCGGGGTCGTAGCCGGGGTCGCCCTCCTCCCGCTCGGGCGGCCCGTCGTCGGAGGCCTCGTCGTCCTCGCGCGGGGCGGCGGACGCGGCCCCGGCCGAGGCGTCCACGCCGGGGGTCGTCACCGCCACGATCTCCGCACCGGGAAAGGCCGCCAGCAGCGCCTGGACGAAGGGGTCGCCCTCGACCTCCGCCCGCTCGGCCGCGCGCAGCCGCGCCTCGCGCTCCCGCACGGTCTCCTGGGCGGGTTCGTCGTGGCGGACCTCGACGAACCAGGGGCGGCCGGTCCAGTCCTTGAGCCGGCCCGCGAGCTTCTTGGGCAGCTCCTCCGGGGCGCCGTCGCGCAGGCTGATCGTCAGGCGCGGGGCGGCGAAGGCGATGGGGCGGACCCAGTGCTCGACGTCGTACTTCAGCGCCGCGTCCCGCTTTTCCTCGATCAGGGCGATCATGGCGGCGAAGGTCTGCGGCCCCTCGGGTTGCGGCGGCGCCTGCGGGCGAGGCTGGGCCTGGGCGTAGGCCGTCGCGCCGCCTCCGCCGGACGCCGCCCGCACGCCCCCTCCCCCGCCGCCCGGTGAGGGCCCAGCCGGAGCGCGGCCGTCCTGCAGCGCCTTCAGCGCCTCCTCCGGCCCCGGAAGCTCGGCGGCGTAGGCGAGGCGGATCAGCGCCATCTCCACCGCTGCGGCGGGATCGGGCGCGCGGCGCACCTCGTCGGACGCCTTCAGCAGCATCTGCCAGACGCGCGACAGCGAGGCGACGGACGCCCGGCCGCCCACCTCCGCCAGCACGGCGGCCTGGTCCTTCGGCAGCCCCAGCGCGTCCGCGCCGATGGCCTTGGCGATCGCCGCTCCGTGGGCGTGCTCCAGAAGGTCCAGCGCCACCTGCCCGGGGTCGGCCCCGTAGCCGTAGAGCTCGCGGAACAGGCCGATGGCCGCGCCCGCGTCGCCGCGCATCACCGTCTCGAACAGGCTCAGCGTGCGGCCGCGGTCGGCCAGGCCCAGCATGTCCCGCACCTCGCCGGCGCTGACGGGCGATCCGGGCCGCGCCTGCACTATCGCCTGGTCGAGGATGGAGAGCCCGTCGCGCACCGAGCCCTCGGCCGCACGCGCGATCAGCGCCATGCCGTCCGGCTCGACGCTCGCCCCCTCCTTCGCGGCGACCCGCGACAGGTGGCCGCCCAGCACCTCCGGCTCCACCCGGCGCAGGTCGAAGCGCTGGCAGCGGCTGAGGATGGTCACCGGCACTTTCCGGATTTCGGTGGTGGCGAAGATGAACTTGGCGTGGGCGGGCGGCTCCTCCAGCGTCTTCAGGAGCGCGTTGAACGCCGCCGTCGAGAGCATGTGCACCTCGTCGATGACGTACACCTTGTAGCGGGCCTCGACCGGCGCGTAGCGCACGCTGTCCAGGAGCTCGCGCATCTCGTCGACCTTGGTGCGGCTGGCGGCGTCGAGCTCCAGCACGTCCATATGCCGCCCCTCGATGATGGCGCGGCAGTGCCGGCCCTCCACGGACAGGTCGACCGAGGGCGCATGGACGGTGTCGCTCTCGTAGTTCAGCGCCCGCGCCATCAGGCGGGCTGTGGTCGTCTTGCCCACTCCCCGCACGCCCGTGAGCATGAAGGCGTGGGCGATGCGGCCGGTGGCGAAGGCGTTGGTGAGCGTGCGCACCATCGCCTCCTGCCCGATCAGGTCCTCGAACGTGCGCGGCCGGTACTTGCGCGCGAGCACCTGGTAGGCGGGCGCGTCCGCCGCCGGAGAAGGCGCGGCGGTGGGAGAGGGGAGGTCGGCCGCGGGTGCGGGGCCGCCGAACATGTCGTCGGTGTCGGGGTCGCGCTCGGGAAGCTCTTCGGCCTCCAGCGCGTCCAGATCCCAGGGGGCGTCGTCAGACATCGCCGCTCATCATGCAGGCTTTAGGCGCGGCGGGGGAAGGGCGAAGGTGGAGACTGGACGACGACCCGAAGCGGAACTCGTTACGGCTGCTTCCTTCCGGACCTGACCGGGTTGGCGAGGGCATCGCCCGACGCCAGCCTCCGCCCCGTATATCGCCCGCCTGGGCGCCCGCCGCAACCCGCCACGCGGCGAGCGAAGGGGCCATGGCGGGAGCCCGCGTTAACCCTGTTCGGGAGCCGCCGATCGGCGTGCCGTAATCGCGCCCAAGTTCCGCCGCGTGACTCATAGGGCCTCGCCGTGTATAGGCCCGCCCATCGGCAGCGTCCGTGAGACGCGCTCGGACTACAATCAGTGAATTTTGGACACTCTACGGCGCGCCAGGCGCTGAAGCTTGGCGTTGTCTTCGGCGCGTTCTCGACGCTGGCGGCGTTCGGTCAATTGGCGGATGCGAACGTCTCCGAGACGGCCGCGCTGCACGCCAGGATGGCTCCCCTCGCGGCGAAGATCGGCGGCGACTTCTCGGACGCGGCCCTGGCCCGCGCGCTGGGCGTCGACCCCAAGACCTTCAGGGACTCCGGCTCCAGCGGCGGCGGCGGCGACCTCGCGCCGAACCCGATGCTGGCCGACCTCGGCCCCGCGAGCCTGGCGGGGCTGAGCGCCGCGCAGGCGCGCCTGGTCAACGCCTCGGCCCCCTTCGCCGACCCCGCGCCCGCCGCCGCCAAGCCTTTCGTGCTCACCGGCCCGGCCGCCGACCAGAAGCGCGCCATGACCTGCATGACGCAGGCGGTCTACTTCGAAGCCGGCTCGGAAAGCGTCGACGGCGGCCGCGCGGTGGCCCAGGTCGTGTTGAACCGCATGCGCAACACGCTCTTCCCCCATTCGGTGTGCGGCGTGGTGTACCAGGGCTCGAACCTGCCGACAGGCTGCCAGTTCAGCTTCACCTGCGACGGCTCGCTGTCGAAGCCCGTGGCGGGCTGGGCCTGGGACCGGGCGAAGCAGATCGCGCACGACGCCTTGCACGGGCGCGTGTTCGCCGCCGTGGGCCTGGCGACGCACTACCACGCGGACTACGTCGCGCCGTACTGGCGCTCCAGCGTCAGCAAGGTCGCGCAGATCGGCGCGCACATCTTCTACCGCTGGCCGGGCGAGCTGGGGCAGCCGCAGGCGTTCACCGCCGCCTACGCCTCGCACGAGCGGATGGGCGCGCCGCCCGCGCCCCTGGCCGCGCCGCAGGACGCCCTGACGCTGGCCTCGGCCGCGCGCGGCGCCGACGGCCGCGTCCACGCCGAGCTGCGCCTCGCCGCCGCCGAGCCCCCGCCCGCCGCGCCCAAGGCGACCCCCGTCCCGATCACCGACCGGCCGCCTCCGCTGGCGGTGCCCGCTTTGGCGGCCGCGGCGACGCCTGCCGCCTAGGAGCATGATCTCCCCCATGCCACGCATGGGGGAGTACGGCGGAGCCGGGAGGGGGCCGCGCGATAGCGCGGAAGACGCGTGCGCTCGCGCTGTTCCGCGCCCTATGGGCGCGGCCCCTCCACCGCTTCGCGGTCCCCCTCCCCATCTGCGATGGGGAGGATCGATGACCGGCGCCCGACGCGCTAGAACGCGTTCATGCCGCTGACCGCCTTCGCCAACACCTTCGCCGGCAACCCGCTGGAGCGGGCGAGCGAGCGGAGAGGCGACGCGGCCTGGATCGCCGATCGCCTCGCCTCCCCCGATGCGCTGGTGCTGCCGCTGTGGAACGGCCAGGTGCTAGCCGAGCCCGGGCCGGGCGGCGCGCCGCGGCTGGCCTACGCCCCCGGCGGCGCCGCGCGCGAGCTGGCGGACGCGGAGCGCACCCTGTTCCTGGGCTTGTGGAAGGACACGCCGGTGTTCGCCGTGGATCTCGAGGGCGCGGGAGACCCCGCCGCCGCGCCGCCGCTCGCCGGCTACGGCGCGTTCGAGGAGCTGCGGCCGCTCGCCGCCGTGCTGGCGCCGGGCGAAGCGTCCATCGCCGCCACCGCCAAGGCGGTGTTCGAGTGGCGGCGTCGCCATCGCTTCTGCTCCAACTGCGGGTCGGCCTCCGAGGTCGCGGACGCAGGCTGGAAGCGCCGCTGCCCGGCTTGCGGGACCGAGCACTTCCCGCGCACCGATCCCGTGGCGATCATGCTGGCGGTGCGCGGCGAGCGGTGCCTCCTAGGCCGACAGGCGGTGTGGCCGCCCGGCATGTTCTCGGCGCTGGCCGGCTTCATCGAACCCGGCGAGACCATCGAGGAGGGCTGCGCGCGCGAGCTGAAGGAGGAAGCCGGGCTCGACGCGCTGAGCGTGCGCTACCACTCGTCCCAGCCCTGGCCTTTCCCGTCGTCGCTGATGATCGGCCTGATCGCCGACGTGGCCGACGGCGAGGCTCAGATCGGCGACCACGAATTGGAGGCGGTGCGCTGGTTCACGCGCGAGGAGGCGGCGCGACTGGTCGCCGGAGAGCCGATGGACGGCTGTTTCGCCCCGCCGCCCCTCGCCATCGCGCACCAGCTCCTCAAGGCCTGGGCGCACGGCGGCTGAGCCGCGCGTGACAGGGCCGCCGCTCCGCCGCTAGACAACGGCCGTGACCACGCCCGCCCCCTCCCCCTCCGCTCCCCCCGCCTATGTGGGGCCTCGCCGCATCCTGTCCGGCATCCAGGCGTCGGGCTCGCTGCACCTGGGCAACTACCTGGGAGCGCTGAAGCGGTTCGTCCCGCTGCAGGAGCAGGCGCCGACCTTCGTGTTCGTGGCCGACCTGCACGCCATCACCCAGTGGCAGGACCCCAAGCTCCTGGCCGCCCAGACGCGCGAGATCGCCGCCGCCTACCTGGCCTCCGGCCTCGACCCGAAGCGCACGACGATCTGGCCGCAGTCGGCGGTGGCGGGGCACGCGGAGCTGAACTGGATCCTGGACTGCACCGCCCGCGTCGGCTGGCTCGACCGCATGACCCAGTTCAAGGACAAGTCGGGCAAGGACAAGGAGGGCGCCTCGGTCGGCCTCTACGCCTACCCCGTGCTGCAGGCGGCCGACATCCTGCTCTACAAGGCCACCCAGGTGCCCGTGGGCGAGGACCAGAAGCAGCACCTGGAGCTGACCCGCGACATCGCCCAGAAGTTCAACCAGGATTTCGACGCGCCCGGCTTCTTCCCCCTGCCCGACCCCCTGATCGAGGGTCCGGCACCGCGGGTGATGAGCCTGCGCGACGGGACGGCGAAGATGTCCAAGTCGGACCCCAGCGATCAGTCGCGCATCAACCTCCTGGACGACGCGGACACGATCGCGAAGAAGTTCAAGCGCGCGAAATCGGACGCCGACCTCCTGCCCGAGACGGTGGAGGCGCTGGCGGGACGGCCCGAGGCGGCCAACCTCGTGGCGATCTACGCCGCGCTGGCCGACGTGACGAAGACCCAGGCGCTGGAGCGGTTCGCGGGCAAGGGCTTCGGCGCGCTGAAGCCGGAGCTGGCGGAGGTGGCGGTGGCCACGCTGGCTCCCGTCACCGCCGAGATGGGCCGCCTGATGAGCGACCCCGCCGAGATCGACCGCGTGCTCCGCGACGGGGCCGAGCGCGCCCGGGCGGTGGCCGAGCCGGTGATCGCCGAGGTGAAGGACATCGTGGGGTTCTGGCGGGGGTAGACGCGCGGATCCTCTCCCCCATGCGTCGCATGGGGGAGTACGGCGGAGCCGGGAGGGGGCCGCGCGGAGCGCGGAAGATGCAGCCGCTTGCGGTGTTCCGCGCCTGCGGCGCGGCCCCTCCGGCCCTCTGGGCCACCTCCCCATCTGCGATGGGGAGGAGACAGAGCTACCGCCCCTGCACCACCCGCGCCCGGTAGACCGTCGGCCAACCGCCGGGCTGTTCGCCGCCGCAGCGCGTCTGCTCGGCGTGCTCCGCCAGCTGGAAGTCGCGGCCGTCGAACACCCAGCGCGTGGAGAAGCCGCAGTCTCCCAGGCCCCGCCCCCTGGCGGTGGTGGAGAAGGTGGCGGTCCTGGGATCGTAGCTCGGCTCGGTGAAGGTCAGGCCGTCGTCGTCGATGCGCCGCTCGCCCGCGGCGGGAGCCGGCGGCAGGCGGAGGGGGGCCGCGCGCGCGGGATCGTCGCGGGGCGTGCGGAAGGCCAGGGACGAGCTCTGGTAGGAGCCCATGCCGCAGCCGAGCAGCACCACGGCTTCGGTCGGCGACAACGGCTCAGCCTCATCACCGGGCGTGTTCCCGCCCGTCACGCACGACGCGGCCTTGAGCGCGGCGCCCTGCATGCGGCGGACGGCGGCGGCCAGCGCCGCGCCGTTCTTCAGCGGCGAAGGGAGCGGGGCGGCGCGGACCATCGGCAGGGGCGGAGGCGGAGGAACCGCCGAGGCGGGCTTCGGCCCCGGCCTCGCCAGCGCCGTGACCGTCCCCACCCGTCCCTGCGCGTCGTCCATCGCCAACAGCGCCGCCGAAAGCCCCGAGAGCAGCACCCACGGCCCGTCGTCGGTGTGAGCGCCCCGCAGCAGCCGGCCGTTTCGGACTTTGCGCAGGAAGGCGACGGCCGGCTCGCCGGAGAGGTGCAGCGACCCGTCCTTGTCGGTGCGGTAGGGCGGGTGGAGCGGCGTGTCGTCCAGCACCGTCTCGCCGGCGTCCATCCCGCCGTCGGCCTTGTAGATCGAGACGGAGAGCGCGCCGGTGGGTCCCGCCTCGCGCACCACGGTCATGCCGATGGCGGCGAGCCCGTCGCCGTCGTTGGCCGGGATCGCCTTGGCGGTGCAGCGACGGCCGTTGTCGCAGACCAGGAGCCAGTCCTTGAAGTAACGCTGGATCGGCCGGACGACGGCAGGTGCCGGGGGAGGAAGCGCCGGGGTCACACCCCGGCCGCCTGCTTGAGCGCGCCGTTGGCGATGGTGAGCTTGGCGAAGCTCCAGTCGCCGCCGGAGGCCTCGATCTCGTCGATCGTCCGCAGCGCGCGGTCCACGGCGGCGCGGCGGGGCGCGATCCAGGCGTCGAGCGCCGCGCCCGCCTCAGCTCCCTCCGCCGCGCCGGTGACGACGGCGCGGGCGAGGGCCACCTGCTCGCTCACCATCTCGGCGATCAGGCCGCGCACCGCCGCCTGTTCATAGGGGTCGGGCGCGTGCAGGGCGGCGGCGGCGGCGCGCAGGCGGTCGAGCCGGAGCCCCGCGCCCACCGCGTAGAAGGCCCGCGCCACCGCCTCCACCGGCCGCCCGGTGTCGCGCGCCAGGTCGGCGAGCTCGGTGAGCGCCGTGGCGGCCCGCAAGCCCGCAATCCGGCGCGCCAGCTCGGGCGGCGCGCCGGCGGCGACGAAGGCCTGCGCCCGGGCGGCCACCGCCTCCCGCTCGAAGTCGGACAGGAGCGCGTCGCCGCCCTGCGCCACCGCATCAGCGGCGGGACGGTAGGCGTCGACCAGCGCCTGCACGCCGCGCCCGGCCACCGCCAGGTCCGTCCCGTCGCGGGTCAGCCAGAAGACGTGGGCGCGGAAGGCGCGGGCCACCTCGGCGTAGAGGGAGAGCTGGGCCGAGGCGTCGACCTTCAGGTCCAGCGCGCCGATGGCGTCCCACGCCTCGTCGAGCCGGAACACGGCCTCGGCGGCGGCGAAGGCGGTGACGAGCGCGTCGGCCCCCGCGCCCGTGGCGGTCTTCAGCCGCGAGGCGAAGGTCGGGCCGACGCGGTCGACCACGCGGTTGGCGAGCACGGTGGCGATGATGTCGCGCCGCAGCCGGTGGCGCGTCATCTGCGCCTCGAACCGGGTCAGCTCGGCGGGGAA
>JASLDZ010000018.1 GCA_030151985.1 Caulobacteraceae bacterium
TCGGTCTCCAGGAGCACGTGCAGGTCGCCGTGGGTCTCGACCAGGTAGTGCTCGTCGGTGGCGTCGAAGGGCTCCACGTCCTTGACCAGCGGGTGGGTCGGGTCGGCGACGACGACGCGATAGGGCTTGATCGGCGGGTGGGCGATGAACTGGCTGCCCAGCGTCTCCATGAACACCGGCGCCCAGCGCGGCGCGTCCACCAGCCCGTTCGGCAGCCAGCGCAGGATCGAGTTGGTGCCGTGGAGCGCGTACCAGCGCCCACCCGCCTTCACCCAGTCGCGCAGCGCCTCCTGCACGTGCAGCGGCGGGATCACGTCGCAGGTGTAGGTGACGAGCACGTCGGCGGCTTTGAGCGCGTCGAGGTTGGCGTAGTCCTCGAACACCCGCACGCGCATGCGGTCGTCCTCGGCCATGAGCTTGAGCAGCTCCAGCCGGGCGAAGTCGATGTCGTGGTACTTGCCGCCCGCGACCAGCACCACGTCGATGCGCTTCTTGACGTCAGGCCGCATCGCGCGCTCCAAAGACTTGCCCCCTCAGACCGTCGGCTTCGCCTCCGGCCAGCTCCCCCGCGCGCGGGGGAGCTCTGAGAGCTCGGCGCTCCGCTTCCAGGCCGCCCCCGCCTGCGGGGGAGGAGCCGCCGTCAGGCGGCGGAGGGGGCATGTGTCCGAACATCGCCCGCGCCTCAGTACTGCACGCGCTTGGTCGTGCCGCCGTCGATGACGAGGTTGGTCCCCGTCATGAAGCGGCAGGCGGGGCTCGCCACGAAGGCGATCGCCTTGCCGACCTCCTCGCCCGTGCCCATCCGGCCCATCGGGATGGTCTTGAGCGTGCCTTCGTAGAGGTGGCCCATGTGGGTCTTGATCATGTCCCACGCCCCGCCCTCGATGAAGATCGGGCCGGGGGAGACGGTGTTGACGCGGATGCCCTTGGGCGCAAGCGATTGCGCCAGCGCCGAGGCGTAGTTGATCACCGCCGCCTTCATGGCGTTGTAGGCCTGGGGCCCGAAGAAGTCCTCCAGCGCTGCGGTGGACGAGATCGCCACGATCGAGCCGGCCTTCGACTTCTCCAAGTGCGGCAGCGCCGCCTCGATCCCGCGGAAGGTGGCCAGGACGTCCAGGTCCATCGTCTTCTTCCACGTCTCCTCGCTGGCCGGGCCGCCACCGGCCGAGGCGAAGGAGATGAAGATGTCGCAGCCGCCGAGCTGGCCCGCCGCCTGGTCGACCCACGCGCGGTAGGCGGCGCCGTCCGCCATGTCGACGGCGGCGCCGAACGCCTGCACGCCCTTGCCCTTCAGCGAGGTGACCGCCGCGTCCACGCCGTCTTGCCCACGGGCGCAGATCGCGACGTCGCAGCCCTCGCCCGCGAGCGCCTCGGCGGTGGCGCGGCCGATGCCCTTGCTGGCCCCCGCCAGCACGGCCTTCATGCCCCTGAGCCCCAAATCCATGGCATCCTCCGCCCGTGCTCGCCGCACTCGGAAAAAACCGGACGGCTTGTCTTTTTCCGTTCGATACTAGAGTTTCGTCGGCGGCGAAGCGCAAGTGAAAAGCGCGGGTGGGGAGTGCGATCATGGACGTGCGGCTGGCGCCGGAGGACGAGGCGTTCCGCTCCGGGGTCCGCCGCTTCCTGGACGAGACGTTCACGCCCGACCTGCGCGAGGCCTCCGCCCGGCAGGCGGGCGTGTTCGCCGAGCCGCAGGTGAACCGCCGCTGGCACCGCATCCTCTACGAGCAAGGCTGGATCGCGCCCGCCTGGCCGGTGGAACACGGCGGCGCGGGCTTCACGCCGGTGCAGCGCTACCTGTTCGAGTCCGAACTGGCGGCGGCGGGCACGCCCTCCATCCCGGCCATGGGGCTGCAGATGTGCGGACCCGTCCTGATCGGGCACGGCACGCCGGAGCAGCAGGCGCGCCATCTGCCCGCGATCCTGTCGGGGGACGCCTACTGGTGCCAAGGCTACTCCGAACCCGGCTCAGGCTCCGACCTCGCCTCGCTCCAGTGCCGCGCCGTGCGCGACGGCGACGACTACGTCGTGGAGGGGACCAAGATCTGGACCACCCACGCCCACCACGCCAACTGGATGTTCCTGCTGGTCCGCACCTCGACCGAGGGCAAGCCGCAGCAGGGGATCACCTTCCTGCTGCTCGACATGGCGACGCCCGGCCTGACGGTGAAGCCGATCGTCTCGATCTCGGGCGAGCACGAGGTGAACCAGTGCTTCTTCGACGGCGTGCGCATCCCGGTCGCCAACCGCGTGGGCGCGGAGAACGACGGTTGGACCGTCGCCAAGTACCTGCTGCAGTTCGAGCGGGGAGGAGGCTTCCAGGGCGCGCGGCTGAAGACGGCGCTGAGGCGGATCAAGGCGATCGTGCGCGACGCCTTCGCCGGTGACGACGCCCGCGCCTTCCGCCGCCGCCTCGCCGAACTGGAGGCGGAGGTGGAGGCGATGGCGTTCGGCGAGATGCGGGTGATCTCCGGTCTCTCCACCGGCGCGCCGGTCAGCGACGCCACCGCGTCCATGCTGAAGCTGAAGGCCAGCGAGACGATGCAGAAGGTCACCGAACTGGCGCTGGAGGCGCTGGGCGTCTACGCGCCGGCCGACCAGCGCGACGCGCTGGGCGCCGGAGCCAACGCGGCGGCGGTGGGGCCGGGGTGGGGCCTGACGACCACCGCGCGCTACCTGAACAGCCGCGCCGCCTCCATCTACGGCGGATCGAGCGAGGTGCAGCGCAACATCTTGGCGCGCACCGCGCTGGGTCTGTAGAGAAGGCGACCGGCGGGCGCGTCCGTAACCGGACGGCCTGTCGAGGGGGACCGGGATGGCGCGAAGCCACGAAGCGAAACTGGCGGAGCTCGAGCCCGAGGGCCTCGGAGTCGAGGGGGCGAGCTGGCAGCAGCGCAAGAGCGTGCAGACCCGCATCGCCGTGCTTGAAGCGGCCGTCGACTGTCTCGAAAAGTACGGCTACGCCAACACCACCACCCAGGTGATCGCCGCCACCGCCGAGATCTCCCGCGGCGCGATGCTGCACCACTACGCGACCAAACAGGAGCTGATCTCCGCCGTCATCGACTACACCTTCTACAAGCGGATGGAGAACTTCCTCGCCCGGATCAAAGCTCTGTCGGAAGTCGAGAGGATCGAAGAGCACGCGGGGATCGAGCTCTACTGGCAGAGCCTGCTCACCCGCGAATACGCCGCCTACCTCGAGCTGACCATGGCCAGCCGCACCGATGCCGAGCTGCGCGAGATCTTCCTGCCCAAGGCGCGTCGCTACGACCGGGTCGAGCGCGAGGCGGTGCTGGGCGTCTTCCCCGAGTGGCAGGCGAACGTCGAACGCTACGAGCTGGCCATGGACTACTGCATCGCGGCCATGGAGGGCCTGCTGCTCAACCGCGACATCTGGGACAACCGCGAGCGCCGCGTGCGGCTGCGCGCGTTCATCTCGCGCACGCTCCTGGCGCTGCGCGACTCGGAGGGCGCGACGGCTCTGGCCGCGGAATGATCGGCTAGAGCCCCGCGGCGATCAGCGCATTCACCTGCGCGGCCTGCTCGAGGTGGGGCAGGTGGCCGGCGTCCGCGATCCAGCTCACGCGCCAGCCGGGGGGCAGGGCGGCCGCGTCCGGCGCGCCGACGATGCGGTCGTCCTTCGAGGCGACGACGTGGGCCGGCGGCAGGGCGGCGAGGTCGATCGCGCTCCTGTCGGCGCCGGACGCCATGCGGTCGCGGAGCACGGCCAGCGCCTCGTCCGCGCCGTCGGTGCGTTTGAACTTCAGCATGTCCTCGACCATGTCGCGGCTGACGCTCTGCGGGTCGGCGACCAGCAGCTCCAGCACGGGCTTGAGGCTGCGCGCCTTCTGGGCCTCGACCACGCCGTCCAGGAACTCCGCGTTCAACGTTCCGCCCGGCAGGTAGGCGGGGGCGATCAGCACCAGCCCCCTCGCGAACTCCGGCCGCGCCTGCGCCAGCCGCATGGCGACCGCCGCGCCCAGCGAGTGGCCGACCAGCGTCGCGCGGGTTACGCCCAACCCGTCGAGCGCGGCCCCCACGTCCCTCGCCAGGGCGTCCAGCGAGCCGTCGCCCACGTCCTTGGTCGAGCCGCCGTGGCCGGGAAGGTCGACCGCGATCACCGGCGCCTTGGCGGCGATCGCCTCGATGTTGAACAGCCAATTGTTCAGGTCGCCGGAGTAGCCGTGGATCAGCACCACGGGGCGGTCCTCGTCCCGCGGCCCCGCGCGGCCGACCCGCAGCGAGCGTCCGCCGCCGATGTCCACCTGCTCCAGCGCCAGCGCGTCGGCCGCCGCCTCGCCCGGTCCCTCAGTCTCGAAGCGGGCCTGGAACTCGGAGACGAAGGCGTCGAGCTCGGCGTCGCTTACCGTGGGCTCGGCCAGCACGCCCATCAGCCCGCCGATGGGCAGGGTCTCGCCGCCCGCGGCCACGATGCGGCGGAGCGTTCCCGAGGCCGGGCTCTCGCCCACGTTGGTGATCTTGGAGGTCTCCACCTCGAACAGCTCGTCGCCCTCGGCGACCGCCTCGCCCTCGCGCTTCAGCCAATCGACGACGGTGCCCTCCTGCATGGAGAGGCCCCACTTGGGCATGCGCAGGGGGATGATGCCGGCCATCGCGGGTCCTGGAGAGGGTCAGCCCGCGGGCGGGCGGCGGCCGCCGAGCGACCAATCCTGCCGCTTCGCCCACGCGGCCATCGTCTCTGTCCGAAGCGGGATCAGCGCGTTCAGCGCGTCCAAGTCCACCTCGAACGGCTTGTGCGGCGCACGGTTGGTGAACTCGTAGAACTCCTTGAAGCGCTCGGCCGTCGCGGGTCGGTGCTCCGGCGGGATGGCGTCGCCGAAGGCGGCCGTCAGCGCCTTTCCGAACGCGGCGGGTTCGGACTGGCGGTAGACCACGGGCTTGCCGAGCGCGCCGCTGAGGACCTCGGCGACCTGCGTCGGGACCAGCCGCTCCGGGCCGCCGAGCGCGATCCGCTTTCCGAGCAGGTCGGGCCGGTCGAGCACGGCGATCATGTACCGCGCCACGTCGTCCAGGCTGATCCAGTTGGCGGCGAGGTCAGGCCGGTGGGGATAGGTGTAGGCGCCGTCGTTGACGATCGAGGGCAGCGCCCAATTGGTCAGCAGGTTGTCCATGAACAGCACCGGCCGCACGATGGTGTAGGGCGCGCCGCTGTCGGCCAGCGCGTCCTCCTGCGCCTTGATGGAGTCGTAGGCGAGGTCGCCCGTCGGCTCGTCTGACGTTCCCAGGCTCGTGTTCATCACCATGCGGCCGACGCCGGCGGCGATGGCGGCGCGCGCCAGCCGCCGCACCCGTTCCACCGGATCGGCGAACTGGATCAGGGGATGGGTGTAGAAGGCGGCCTCCGCCCCCTCCATCGCGCGGCGCAGGGAGTCCTCGTCGTCCAGGTCAGCGGAGACGACCTCGGCGTTCGCCATCTCTTCGCCCAGGAACGGGTCGGGACGGCGCGAGACCGCGCGCGGAGCGAACCCCGCGCGCGAAAGCTGGCGCACTTGGGCCAGGCCTTGCCTGCCGCTGGCGGAGAAGACGGTGACGACGCGCACGGTCTCACGCCTTGTCGAAGCGGGCCAGGTACTTGTCGAGCGTGCGGTGGAAGTGGCGGATGCGGATCTCCTGGTAGTCGCCCAGGTTCACCTCGCCGGTCTTCGACGCCTTCAGCCCGTCCTGCACGAACGGCAGGTTGGCCATGTCCTGGTCGAAGATCGAGCCCAGCGTCCCCAGCTCCGCCGCCGCGGTCCACGGCTGGTCGTCGTTGAGCAGGTGCATCGTCACCGCCTTTCGATCGCTCAGGTCGGCGCCCTTCTTGTCGCGGGCGATGATGCGGACCTCCATCAGGGTGGAGTCCTGGTCCGGCCAGGGGCGCCAGCGGTAGACGATGTTGGGCATGTAACCGCCCCAGGGCGCGAAGTTGGGGAACACGTTGTAGGTGAAGGCGTCGAGCAGCTCGGCGTCGGTGGCGTCGCTGTGGTCGTAACCCGTGCTCTCGGTGTAGCGGTCGCGGTTGGCGGCGGCCATCGCGCGGCGCGCGGTCTCGCCCTCGGGCACCTTGACGTCCAGCCCGGGGCCGCCCGCGCGGCCGTTGTACTTCAGGAACTCGTCGACGATCCACTGGTCGGGCTTCTCGTTGTCCGCCAGGTGGGGCGACTTCACGGCGAAGGGCGTCAGCGCCACGTTCACGTGGTCGCCGTAGACGTTGTAGCGGGTGTTGGCGTCGCCGGTGAACGGCAGGATCTGCGGGTGGGTGACCACCGAGTGCCAGGCTTCCATGAAGGCCTCGGCGACCGCCTTCCAGTTGGCGTGGATCACCTTGCCGACCCAGATCACGGTCGAGCATTCCTCGTGCCGCCAGCGCTTGAACTGCTCCGGCAGGGGCGCGAGGTACTCCTCGAGCGTCGGCCCGCCCTCGGCCTCCTTCAGGAAGACGTAGCCGCCCCAGCGGCCGACCTGCGCCTCCGGCAGCTGCATGGAGGCGTCCGACAGGTGGCCGAAGTCCCAGCGGCAGGGGATCTCCTTCAGCGAGCCGTCGGTGTTCCAGGTGAAGCCGTGGAACGGGCACTTGAAGTCCTTTGACCAGCCCGAATCCAGCCGCAGCTTGCGCCCCCGGTGCAGGCAGACGTTGTGGAAGGCGCGCACGCTCCCGTCCGCCTGGCGTGTGACGAGGTAGGAGCGCCCCGCGTTCTCGTAGAGCTCCACGTCGCCGGCGTTGGGGATGTCCTCCTCGCGGCAGGCGAACTGCCACACGTTCGGCCATAGGGCGCGCAGCTCCCGCTGGAAGAACTCAGGGCTGGTGTAGCGCTCGGCCGCCAGGGGGGCCGAGCCCATGTACTCGTAGGCGTCCTGCTTCAGGAATTCCGGCGGCGGACGCGAATCCGCCTCCATGAACTCCGCCCAGCCGTCGCCCGGACAGCGGGCGAGGCCCCCCGAAACCTGGCCGCCGAGAAGCTGATCGCCGTCGTGGGCCATGACGCGCCCTCCCGAAGAATTCGCAGCACCGTCCTCCACGGCCCGAAAAAAGGCAAGCCTGCTTGTTTTCATTTTGGGTGGACGGTCTCTTGCCCGGAGCACCCGTTGCTCCGCTAGGCGACGCGCGGTAGCCACTGAGGGTGGACAGCGGCAGGACGATCGCCACGTGACTCCGCCCGATCGCTCCGCCGATCCTGGCCGGCGGCCGACCGACCTGCCGGTGCTCGCCGCCCTGGCGACGGCCGACATCGGCATCAAGCTCAGCTACATGCCGCTGCTCTCGATCCTGCTGCCGGCGAAGGCGCAGGCGCTCGACGGCGCTTCGGCCCCCTTCATGATGAGCGCCATGTCGCTGGCGGGGGCGCTGGTGGCCAGCCTCGTCAACCTGGGCGTCGGCTGGCTGAGCGACCGGAGGGGCGAAGGCTTCGCACGGCGGCGCTGGGTGATCGGCGGGGTGGCGGCGATCTGTCTGGGCTATGTGCTGCTCGGCCGAGCGCGCACGCCGCTCGACCTCCTGGCGGCGGTGCTGCTGTTGCAGTTGGCGATCAACTGCACCATCGCGCCGCTGCTGGTCCTCGTCGCCGAGCGGTTCTTCCGCCGACCGAGCGGCTTCGTGGTGGGCGCGGGAGGAGCCTCGCAGCCGATCGCGGGCTTCATCGGCGCGGGCGTGACCGCGGCCCTGATCCCGTTCGGAGGCGCGGCCTACGTCGTCGTCGGCCTCCTGACCGCCGCCCTGGTCGCGCCCTTCGTCCTGCTCCCGCGCGCCGCGGTCGCGGGGCCTGCGCCTGACGTGGCGGCTCCTGCGCCCAGCGAGCTCCCGCCGCGCCGCGCCGACCTGCTCCGGCTCTGGACGTGGCGATTCGCCTTGCAGCTCAGCGCCTCGCTGAGCGGGCCCTACGCCCTCTTCCGGCTGCGCGAGGCGGAGGGAGCGGCGGGCGGAGGAGCGGTCGCGCTAACGCTCGGCGTCTCGCTCCTGACCCTGGTCGCCTCGTGCGCGCACCTGGCCGCGGCGGTCGTCGTCGCCGGCGCGGTCTCGCGCGGCCTGACCCGACGTGACGCCGCGAGGCTGGCCGCCCTCGTGCTGGCGTCGGGCATGGCGACGTTCGTGTTCGCCAGCGGACCCGCCGCCTTCGTCGCCGCCTTCCTGCTCATGGGGCTGGGCACGGGCGCGGGGCAGGTGGCGGACGCGCAGCTCGCCCTCGGCCTCCTGCCGTCCCGCGCGACCCTGGGGCGCGACCTGGGTCTGCTGAACCTCGCCTACACCCTGCCGCAGATGCTCGGGCCCGTGTTCGCGCTCCTGGCGCCCGGCGTGCGCGAGGGCCGCGTAACGCTGCTGTTCGCGCTGGCGGGCCTCTCCAGCCTCGGCGCCGCCGCGATCGCCGGCAGCCTGACGCGGCCGGCTCCCGAGCATGATCCCGCGTCGGTCGGCGCCTCTCGCTGGAAGCGCGCGCGCTAGGCGCCCGCCGCAAACACTCTCGCGACCGCGGCGTCGTCGAGCACCCGATAGCGGCCGGCCTCCAGGTCGGAAGGCAGGTCGAGCGCGCCGATGCGGTCGCGGTGGAGCGCCTCCACGTGGTTGCCGACGGCCGCGAACATGCGGCGCACCTGGTGGTAGCGCCCCTCCGTCACGGTCAGCCGGGCGAGGGTGGGCGAGAGCGGCTCCAGCACCGCGGGGGCGAGGGGTTTGGTCTCGCCGTCGAGCATCAGGTCGCCGGCGGCGAACAGCGCCGCCTCGTCGCCCCTGAGCGGCCGGGCGAGCCGCGCCTCGTAGCGCTTGGGCACGGGGTGGCGGGGCGAGATGATCCGGTGCAGCAGGGCGCCGTCGTCGGTGAGCAGCAGGAGGCCGGTGGTCTCCTTGTCCAGCCGGCCCACCGTGGAGATCTGCGGGTCGCGACGCCGCCAGCGGGAGGGCAGCAGCTCGTGCACCAGCCGCCCCTCCTCCTTGTGCGAACAGGTGACGCCCGCCGGCTTGTGCAGCATCAGGACGAGGCCCAGCGGCGGGTCGAGGCGTGCGCCCTCCACCCGCATCCGGTCGGGCAGGTCGCGGTCGACCGCGATCCGCCGGTCCGCGTCCTCAAGGACCTTTCCGTCGAGCGCGACCACGCCCAGCCGCACCAGCTCCCGCACCTCCCGGCGCGTGCCGTAGCCCAGGTTGGCGAGCAGGCGGTCGACCCTGAGCGTCGTCGTCACCGCCTCGCCTCCAGCACCTTGAAGCCGCCGCGGTCCGCCTTGACCTCGCAGCGGGAGAAGAGCGCCGACAGCACCTCCTCGTAGGGCAGGTGGCGGTTGGCCACGAGGCGCACGACCCCGCCCTTGCGCAGCAGGCGGTGCGCCGCGCGGACGAAGTCCTGCCCCAGCTCGCGGCTCTCCCGGCCGCCGCGCTCGTGGAAGGGCGGGTTCATCACCACGAAGTCCAGGGACCCGGCGTCCAGCGCGGTGCGGGCGTCGGCCCAATGGAAGGCGGCGCGCGGGTCCTCGACGTTGCGGCGGGCGGCCGAGATCGCGCGGCGATCGACGTCCACCAGCTCCAGCCGCGTCACCCCCTCGGAGCCCAGCACCGCCCGCGCCACGGGACCCAGGCCGCAGCCGAGGTCGGCGCCGGCGCCCTTGAAAGGAGGGAGGTGTTCCAGGAGCAGGCTCGTACCGGGATCGGGCCTGTCCCAGCTGAAGACGCCCGGCTGCGTCCAGAGGTCCAGCGCCGGGTTGAACCGAGGAACCCCCGCGTCGAGAGCCGCTTCTACACCTTCCAGGGCTTTCGGGCGCGTCGTCCGGCAGATGCGGAAATGCCGGCGCGCGGTCTCCTCCACCTCGCAGCCGAAGGCCTTGAGCTCGGCCGCCAGTCGGGCGCCGCCCCGATCCTTCGGCGCCAGCGCGGTCAGCGGGCCGCCGGGTGCGAGCGCGGTGAGCGCCAGCGCCAGCGCGTAGCGGCGCTCCAGCGTGCCGGGAGGCGCGGCCAGTACGACCTCTTCGCAGCCGCCGGGAGCCCTGTCCTCCAGCGCCGCCGCGCCGGGCTCAAGGGGCGAGACCTGTGTCGCGTTCGGAGGGACGGCCGCCAGCTCGGCGGGCGGGCGGCCGTAGACGCAGGACTCTCCAGCCGGCACGCGCATCCTCCGCCCCGACGCTCACACGGGATCGGCGAGACGCGGCGATCCGCGCGTATAGAGGCTCCGGCGGAAAGCGCCACGCACGTCGCGCCGAGGCCGTCCTCAGAAGCTCGTCAGGCCCATCGCCGCGACCGCCGCCGCCATCAGCCCGGTCGCGCCCCATCCGAACACGCCGAGCGCGCGCCCGGCGACGAAGCGCCCCATCTGCCGGTGGCGCGACACCACCAGCATCATCGCCGCCATCATCGGGACGGCGACCACGCCGTTGATCACCGCGCTCCAGTACAGCGCCTTGATCGGGTCTAGCGGCGACCAGTCGATGGCGATGCCCAGGAGCGTCGCGGCCCCGATCACGCTGTAGAAGCCGACCGCCTCCCAGGGCTTGTGCTCGAGCCCGCAAGGCCAGCCGCGCGTCTCGCCGACCGCGTAGGCGGCCGAGCCGGCCAGCACCGGGATCGCCAGCAGGCCCGTGCCGATGATCCCCAGGCTGAACAGCGCGAAGGCGAACCGCCCGGCCGCCGGCTCGAGGGCGCGGGCCGCGTCGGCCGCGGTGGAGATGCCGTTGGCGCCGTGCGCGTGCAGGGTGGCGGCGGTGGCGATCATGATCGCGAGCGCGATCAGGTTGGAGACGCCCATGCCGAGGAAGGTGTCGAACCGGATGCGCGCCAGCTGCCGCTTCGCGCCCCGCGGCGCCTGCTTCAGCGGCTTGGCGGCCGGATCCTGGTTCAGGTCCTCCACCTCCTCGGCCGCCTGCCAGAAGAAGAGGTAGGGGCTGATCGTGGTGCCGAACACGGCCACCACCGTGGTGACGAGGTCCTTGGACAGGCGCACGTCCCGACCCGGCCAGAACAGGCCGACCGCCACCGCTCCCCAGTCCAGCTTCACGAAGAACAGCACCGCGACGTAGGCGAACAGGGCCAGCGTCAGCCACTTCAGGAAGGTCACATAGCGGCGATAGGGCACAAACATCTGCAGCAGCAGCGACGCGGCGGCGAACACGACGGTGAAGACGTGGTCGCCCCAGCCGACCACCAGCTGCGCCGCCGCCCCCATGGCCGCGATGTCGGCGCCGATGTTGATCGTGTTGGCGACGAACAGGAGGGCGACGAGCCCGTCCACGAACCGCCGCGGCAGCACCTGGCCCATGTTTGCCGCCAGCCCGCACCCGGTCACCCGGCCGATCCGCGCGCTCACCAGCTGGATCGCGCTCATGAACGGGTAGGTCAGCAGCATCGTCCACAGGAGGCCGAAGCCGAACTGCGCCCCGGTCTGGCTGTAGGTGGCGATGCCGCTGGGATCGTCGTCCGCCGCGCCCGTGATCAGGCCAGGGCCGAGCTGCTCGAAGAGCGCGACGGAGCGGAGACGCCGGCGGAGCGAGGGCATCCGGCTACGATACATCGCGATTCGACGCGCTTGATGTCGCCTGCCGGCGGCGTCCTGAAGCGTGGCTCCCCGGGCTGGGATCGAACCAGCGACCATCCGATTAACAGTCGGATGCTCTACCGCTGAGCTACCGAGGAACAGGGCCTACGCGTCGGAGGGCGGGTGATAGCGGCGAGGGCCGCCCGGCGCAAGCCTCGCGAGCGGGACGGCGGGCTCAGTCGCGGACGAAGTCGGAGACGGTATAACCTTGGAAGTAGAGCAGCGCGGTCAGGTCCGCGTGGTCGACCCGGGCGTCCGCCGCGGCGGCGAGCACGGGCTTGGCGCGGTAGGCCACGCCAAAGCCCGCCGCCTCGACCATGGCCAGGTCGTTGGCCCCGTCGCCCACCGCCATCGCGGCCTCGGGCCCGATCCCTAGGTGCTGCGCGTGGAGGGCGAGCGCCGCCTGCTTCGCCTCCCGCCCGAGGATCGGCTCCCCCACCGTCCCGGTCAGCGCTCGTCCGTCGTCCTCGAGGCGGTTGGCGTGGTGGTGGGCGAAGCCGGCGAGGCCCGCGACCGGGCCGGTGAAGCTCTCGAAGCCGCCCGAGACCAGCACCGTGCGCACGCCGTTCGCGGCGAGCGTCCGCACCAGGGTGCGGGCGCCGGGGTTCAGCCGCACCCGCTCGGCCAGGCAGCGCGAGACGACCTCCCGCGGCAGGCCCTTCAGGCGCGCCACCCGTTCCCGCAGCGCGGGTTCGAACGCCAGCTCGCCTCGCATCGCCCGCTCGGTCACCGCGGCGACCTCCCGGCCGACGCCCGCCAGGTCGGCCAGCTCGTCGAGGCACTCGCAGCCGATGATCGTGGAGTCCATGTCGGCCAGGAACAGCGACTTGCGCCGGCCTTGCGCCGGCTGGAGCGCGTGGTCGACGGGCAGGCCCGCCAGCGCCCCGGCGACCAGGGCGCGCAGCGGCGCCGGATCGGCGTCCGCCAGCGCGAGGTCCGTGGCGTCCGGCCCGAGCGGCGTCCGGCGCTTGACCTCGAGCCCGGCCGCCGCCAGACGGCCCTCGGCTTGCGACAGCGCCGCCGGGTCCGGCGAAACGAGGGTCAGGGCGAGGGCCATGGCGTCCGAGAGCGAGGCCGCAGACGATCCAGGGCCAGCGTCCCCGGGCGTGTGGCTGATCGCGGGACCCACCGCAAGCGGCAAGTCCGCCCTGGCGCTGGCGCTCGCCGAGCGCCTCGGGGCGGAGCTGGTCAACGCCGACGCGATCCAGCTCTACCGCGACCTGCGCGTGCTCAGCGCCCGCCCGTCGGCGGCGGAGGAGGCCCGGGCGCCGCATCACCTCTACGGCGTCGCCGACGCGGCGGACGGCTGGTCGGTCGGCCGCTGGCTGCGCGCGGCGACCCTCTCGCTCGCCGACATCCGCGGGCGGGGGCGGCCGGCGGTGGTGGTGGGCGGGACGGGCCTCTACTTCGCCGCCCTCACGCGCGGACTGGCGGACACGCCGCAGGTGCCCGAAGCCGTCCGGGCGGAGGCCGAGGCCCGCTTGGCCGCGCAGGGCGAGCCCGCCTTCCGCGAGGCCTTGGCGCGGGTCGACGCCCCGTCTGCGGCGCGCATCCAGTCCGGCGATCGCCAGCGCCTGGTGCGGGCGGCGGCCGTGCACGCGGCGACCGGGCGCGCGCTGAGCGACTGGCGCGCCTCCACCCGGCCGGCGCTCGCCCGCGCGGCCTGGAGGGGGTTGGTGATCGAGCCGCCCCGCTCGTGGCTCTACGCCCGCTGCGACGCGCGCTTCGACGCCATGCTGGCGGGCGGGGCGCTGGAGGAGGCGGCGCGGCTGGACGCGCGCGCCCTCGACCCCGCGCTGCCCGCTTTGAAGGCCGTGGGGCTGCGGGAGCTGGCCGCGGCGGCGAGGGGCGAGCTGACGCTGGAGCAGGCGCGGGAGGCCGCCGCCCGCGAGACCCGGCGCTACGCCAAGCGCCAGACGACATGGTTCCGCAACCAGGCGCCGGACTGGCCGCGGCTCGGCCGGCCGGGCGATGGAGACGCGGTGGACCAGACGCTTGTCCTGGCCCGTTGAGGGGCTAGCATCGACCCGGATGGAGGAGGGGGCGATGCGGAAGCTCGGGATGTCGGCGGCGGCCCTGGCGGCGGCGGGCTGGGCGGCGGTCGCTTGGGCCGGGCCGCCGGCGGTGGGGCAGGGCGTCGGCGCCGCGCCGGCGCAGCCGCAATTGCACGGCCCCCCCGCCGCGGCGGCCTCGCTCCTGGCGGCCGAGCGGGCGTTCGCCGCGCGGTCGCTCTCGGCGGGCGCGGAAGCGGCGTTCCGCGAGTACGTCGATCCGGCCGACGGCCGCGCCTTCGACGGCGGCGATCCCCTGCGCGGGGTCGAGGCGATCGCGCGGTCCCACGGCGACGGCGGCCTGCTGGCCTGGGCGCCGTCCGAGGTGTTCGCGTCCGCCGGCGCCGACATGGGCGCGGTCTGGGGCGTCTGGAGCTACACGCCCAAGGGCGCCGACAAGGTGCTCGTCACGGGGCGCTACGTCACCGTCTGGCGCAAGGACGCCAAGGGCGCCTGGAAGGCGATCATCGACATCGGCGCCCCCGACCAGGCGGCGGAGGTCGCGCCGAAGACCTGACGGGCGGCGCGCCTTGACGCGGCGGGGAGCCCCGGCGCAGGTGCGCGCCCGTCAGGTCTTCGGCGCGGCCTCCGCCGCCTGATCGGGGGCGCCGATGTCGATGATCGCCTTCCAGGCGCCCTTGGCGTCCTTGCGCCAGACGGTGACGTAGCGCCCC
>JASLDZ010000061.1 GCA_030151985.1 Caulobacteraceae bacterium
CCCGAAACGATCGCGGAGCTGAAGCGTCAGACGGAGGCGATGGCCTTCGCGCTCGGCGTGCGCGGCCTGATGAACGTGCAGTTCGCCATCGAGGAGCCGCACTCGGCCGAGCCCCGCATCTTCGTGCTGGAGGTGAACCCCCGCGCCAGCCGCACCGTGCCCTTCGTCGCCAAGGCGATCGGCGCGCCGGTGGCCAGCATCGCCGCCAAGGTCATGGCGGGCGTTCCGCTCGCCTCGTTCGACCTGCACGACAAGCCCGCCGACCACGTTGCGGTGAAAGAGGCCGTGTTCCCCTTCGCCCGCTTTCCCGGCGTCGATACGGTGCTCGGCCCCGAGATGCGCTCCACCGGCGAGGTCATGGGGCTGGACTGGAAGCGCGAGGGCGAGCCCGACACCACGGCCGCCTTCGCCCGCGCCTTCGCCAAGAGCCAGATCGGGGGCGGGACGCGCGTGCCGCTGGAGGGATGCGTCTTCGTCTCGGTGAAGGAGGCCGACAAGCCGTGGATCGTGGAGCCCTCGCGAATCCTGGCGGACCTGGGGTTCACCATCGTCGCCACCGGCGGCACGGCGACCTTCCTGGAGGGCGAGGGCCTGACCGTCGAGCGGGTGAAGAAGGTGCTGGAGGGCCGGCCCAACATCGTCGACCGCATTAAGGACGGCGGCGTCCAGCTCGTGTTCAACACCACAGAGGGCAAGCAGAGCCTGGCCGACAGCTTCAGCCTGCGCCGCAACGCCCTGATGTCCAAGGTGCCCTACTACACGACCACCGCCGGCGCCCTGGCCGCCGCCCAGGCGATCCGCGCCCTGAAGGCCGGCGAGCTGCAGGTGAGGCCGCTGCAGAGCTACGCATGAGGCTTCAGACGGCCGGTTCCTCCCCCGCGTGCGGGGGAGGTCGGCTGGAGCGGAGCGAGAGGCGGGAGGGGGCGAGTGCGCTCGCCTACTCGCCCCCTCCGTCGCCGCGGCCTAAAGGCCTTGCGCCACCTCCCCCGTGAACGGGGGAGGAACCTTCATCGCCGCTGCGATCCCTACCTCCTCGCCATCGTTTCCGCGCGCGCGATGCGGGGCGCGAGGTAGGCGGCGACCGCCTCGACGGCCTTAGGCGTCGCGAGCAGGTCCTGGCGCACCTCGATCTCCAGGAAGTCGAGCCCGCGCTTTACGCCGTGGAGGGGCGCGGAGTAGTCGGTCACGTCCATGGCGTAGGGCTGGTTGTCGCCGACGGGAGCGTCAGCCTCGTCCTCTCGCAGCACCGCCAGCATGGCGTCGGCGAACGGCGAGCCGCCCAGGTGCAGCACGCCATACCGCCAGGGCCGATCGAAGCCCGCCATGCGCGGCGTGAAGCTGTGCACGAACACCAGCCGCGTCTCGACGCCGCGCGCCTCGCGGGCGTCCAGCTCGGCCGTGATCGCCGCGTGGTAGGGCGCGTGGATCGCCGCGACGCGCTCCGCCCGCGCTTCGGGTGTAAGGCCGGCGTTGGCGGGGATCGGCGTGCCGTCGGACGCCTCCGGCATGGCGTCGGCGCGCGCCGGGTCGCGGTTGCAGTCCACCACCAGGCGGGAGTAGCGCTGCAGGATCGCCGTCGCGGCGATGCGGTCGGCCAGCGCGAGAGTCAGGTCCGCGGCCCCGATGTCCCAGGCGATGTGGCGCTCGAACTCGGCGGCGGGCACGCCCAGGTCGCCCAGCGCCCGAGGCGTGGCGCGTCCGGCGTGGTCGCAGATGAACAGAAGCGAGGCGCCCGAGCCTGCGCGGTGAACAGCCGCAGGCTCCGGCTCGTCCTTTCGCAACAACGCCATGTCCGAATCGTCCTCCGCGCCGCTTAACTGCCGGCGAGCCTGGGGACGCCATGCCGATCCTGCACATCCGCCACCTGACGACCTATCGCTACAGGAAGCCGGTGGCCTTCGGCGAGCATCGGCTGAGGCTGCGGCCCCGGGAGAGCTACGACCAGCGCATCCTGCGCGCGCACCTGGCGATTGGGCCCGAGCCCGCCGAACTGCGCCATGTGCACGACGTGTTCGGCAACGTGGTGGGGATCGCCACCTTCGACCGCCCGTCCGACACGCTGCGGTTCGAGAGCCGCGTGACGCTCGACCACGATCCCGCGCCCCTGGTGTCGGACGCGGAGGAGGCGATCGCCCCCTCGGGCGCGACCTTCCCGTTCGCCTACGGCGCGGAGGACATGCCCGACCTCCTGAGGTCGATCGAACCGGGCCATCTCGACCCCGGCGGCGTGGTGGCGGCCTGGGCGCGGCGGTTCCTGCGGCCCGTGGGAGCCACACCCGTCATCTCGCTCCTGGCCGACATGACCCACGGCGTCCACGAGCGGTTCGCCTACGCCCAGCGCTTCGACGGCCTGACGCAGACGCCCGCCCGGACGCTGGAGCGGGGCGCGGGAACCTGCCGCGACTTCGCCGTGCTGATGATCGAGGCGGCCCGCTCGCTCGGCCTCGCCGCCCGTTTCGTGTCGGGCTACGTCTACAGCCCCGGCGACGGCCGCGCCTCGCCCAAGGCGCGGTCGGGCGGCGGCCACACGCACGCCTGGTGCCAGGTGTACCTGCCGAGCTGCGGCTGGGTGGAGTTCGACCCGACCAATGGCATCGTCGGCGCGATCGACCTCATCAAGGTGGCGGTGGTGCGCGATCCGCGGCAGGCCGCGCCGATCTCGGGCAGCTGGATCGGCGAGCCGGAGGAGTTCCTCGGCATGGACGTCGAGGTCGAGCTGGCGGCCGCCGCGCCGGCGCGCCGCGCCGCCTGATCCTAGCGCACCAGTTCCTTCATCGCCCGGTCCAGTCCCTCGAGCGTCAGCGGGAACATGCGCTCGCCCATCAGCTCGCCCAGGAGCTGCGTGGAGCCGGAGTGCGCCCAGTAGCGCTCCGGCGTCGGGTTCAGCCACACCGCGCTCTCGTAGATGTCGGTGACGCGCTGCATCCACACCGCGCCCGCCTCCTCGTTCCAGTGCTCGACCGAGCCGCCGGGGTAGGTGATCTCGTAAGGGCTCATCTGCGCGTCGCCGACGAACACGACCTTGTAGTCGTGGCCGTACTTGTGCAGCACGTCCCAGGTCGGGATGGTCTCCGCCTCCCGCCGCCGGTTGTCCTTCCACACCCGCTCGTACAGGCAGTTGTGGAAGTAGAAGAACTCCAGGTTCTTGAACTCGGTCTTGGCCGCGCTGAACAGCTCCTCGCAGAGCTTGACGTGGCTGTCCATGGAGCCGCCGATGTCGAGGAACAGCAGCACCTTGATGGTGTTGCGGCGTTCCGGCCGCATCTGGATGTCGAGGTAGCCCTTCTCCGCGGTGCCCTGGATGGTGCCGTCCAGGTCCAGCTCGTCCGGCGCACCCTCGCGGGCGAACTTGCGGAGGCGCCGCAGCGCCACCTTGATGTTGCGGGTGCCGAGCTCGACGGAGTCGTCCAGGTTCTTGAACTCGCGCTTCTCCCAGACCTTCACGGCCTTGCCCTGGCCGCCGGGCCCTCCGATCCGAATACCTTCCGGGTTGTAGCCGCCGTGGCCGAAGGGGCTCGTGCCGCCCGTCCCGATCCACTTGTTCCCGCCCTGGTGGCGCTCCTTCTGTTCCTCGAGCCGCTTCTTCAGCGTCTCCATCAGCTTCTCAAAGCCACCCCGCGCCTCGATCTGCGCCTTCTCCTCGTCGGTCAGGTACTTCTCGGTCAGCTTGCGCAGCCACTCCTCGGGGATCTCGGCGGTCAGGCTGCCGTCCACCCGCTCGAAGCCCTTGAACACGTGCGCGAACACGCGGTCGAACTTGTCGAGGTTGGTCTCGTCCTTCACCAGCGCCGCACGCGCCAGGAAGTAGAAGTCATCCACCGACAGGCCGACGACATGCGCGTCCATCGCCTCCATCAGGGTGAGGTATTCGCGCAGGGAGACGGGGATCTTGGCCTGCCGCAGCTCGCCGAAGAAGTGGGTGAACATCAGGCCTCTCCGAACATGCCCTTGATCCTGGCGCTCAAGTCCGGAGCGTCGCGGGTGGCGATGCCCCACAGGACGACCGGCTCCACGCTCGCGTAGCCATGCGCGATGCGATGGCGCAGCGCAGCCATCTTCTGCCAGGGCCCGGCCGGGTTGAGGCGCGCCTCCGCCGACAAACGCCGCGCACACTCTCCAACGACGAGAAAGTTCAGCGCCACCGCGTCGATCGTGCGCTGGTCGTCGATGAACGTTCGCAGGTCGAAGCCCGTCAGGTAGAGCGCGATCCGACGCAGCGCCTCCTGCATGGTTCGGAACAGCTCGGCGTCCTCGTCAGACAACGATCGCGTCCGCGTCCGCGCGCTTCTTCGCCCAGGGCCGGAGCTCGCTGTCCTGGAACAGTTCGACCTCGCGCCCCAGCTTCTCGCCCAGATCGATCTGGATGCCGAAGAAGTCCAGTCCCATCGGCCGCGTGATCCGGCACATCAGGTCCACGTCGCTGTCCGCCCTCGCCTCGTCGCGGGCGAAGGAGCCGAACAGGCGCAGGTCGGTGACGCCCTGCTCCTCGAGCCAGGGCTTCAGCGCGCGCAGCTTCTCCAGGAGTTCGCGGCGGTCCATCGCCGCCTTATAGCTCAGGCGGGCGAGCGGCGCATGATCAGGTCGCGGTCGAGCGTCTTGCCCACCGGGAACTTCCACTCGCCCACGACCTCGAAGCCGTAGCGCTCGTAGAAGGCTTGCGCCCGGGCGTTGCCCTCCCAGACGCTCAGCCAGATCGTTCGGGAGCGGCCGGGGTCGATCCCCTGCAGCACCGCCTCCAGCATCCGCCTGCCGAGCCCCGAGCCCTGCGCCTCGTTCCGCAGGTAGAGGCGGCTGATCTCCGCGTCGCCGATCGCGGCCTTCGGATGCGGCAGCTTGTTCGGGCCGGCCACGGCGTAGCCGAGGGCGCGACCGTTGAGCGCCTCGGCGATCCAGACCTTCTTGGCGGGGTCCGCCAGCATCTTCAGGAAGGCCTTGCGCGAGTGCGCATCCTCCACGAAGGCGGCGAGGTCCTCCGGCGGATAGGCGACGCCAAAACCCTCGACGAAGGTCTCCACGAACGTCTCTTCCGAGATCTGCGCCAGCGCTCGCTCGTCCGCGCGCGTCGCGCGGCGGATCTTGGGCTGGAGGAGGCGGGCGGCGGGGTCCATGCCTGTCGCCTACATCGCCCGCGCCCGCTAGTCTCCGCGACCGATGGACGTTCCGGTCTTCACCCACCCCGACATGCTGCGCCACCGCCCCGGCGGCGGACATCCGGAGCGTCCCGAGCGGCTGACGGCGGTGCTGGACGCGCTGGAGGACGCCGCGCTCGGCCGCGACCGCCGGGACGCCCCCTCGGTGCGGCGCGAGGACCTGCTGCGCGTGCACCCCGCCGCCCATGTCGACCGGATCTTCGCCGCCGAGCCGCCGCTCGGCCCCGACGCCGACGGCGAACCGCCCACCCGTGCGCTTGACGCCGACACCCGCCTTTCTCCCGGCAGCGTCGCCGCCGCCCTGCGCGCCACGGGCGCGGTGGTGGAGGCGGTCAAGGTGGTCGCGCGCGGCGACCTTGTCCGCGCCTTCTGCGCCGTGCGCCCGCCCGGCCACCATGCGGAGCCGGCGGAGGCGATGGGCTTCTGCCTGTTCTCGACCGTCGCCGTGGCCGCCCGCGCGGCGCAGGCGGCGGGGCTCGCGAGGGTCGCCGTGGTCGACTTCGACGTCCACCACGGCAACGGCACCCAGGCCGCGTTCGAGACGGACCCGAGCCTGTTCCTCGCCTCCATCCATCAGATGCCGCTCTATCCCGGCACCGGCGCCGAGGAGGAGACGGGCGTCGGCAACATCGCCAACGCGCCGGTGCCGCCGCTGGTCAGCCGCGAGCATTGGCGGGCGCGCTTCGCCGAGCGGCTGATGCCCGCGCTCGACGCCTTCGGCCCCGACCTCGTGATCGTCTCGGCCGGCTTCGACGCCCACGCCCGCGACCCGCTGGCGCACCAGCAGCTGGAGGCGGAGGACTTCGCCTGGGCCACCCGCGCGATCCTGGAAGTGGCGGAAGGCCGCGCCGGCGGTCGGGTTGTGTCCTCGCTTGAGGGCGGTTACGACCTTCGGGGTCTGGGG